>JAFWDM010000076.1 GCA_017513005.1 Lachnospiraceae bacterium | reverse complement strand
CTCATCACTGAAAGGGATGCCGAAGAAGCCGAGCTCCTTCATCTCCTGGATGATATCCATGTTCATCTCTTCTTTTTCATCCATTTCCTCAGCGACAGGAGCGATCTTCTCCTGAGCAAACTTGCGGAAAAGTCCCTGCATCTCGATCTGGTCTTCTGTCAACTTGAAATCTACCATATTAAGCCTCCTCATAAACTTTTGTGGATCCTGCACCACTTGATGCACCGAAAAAATGCATGATATGACGCAGGTTTTTTCAACCAATACTTAGCATACTAACTAAAGGGTAAAAAAGCAAGCCCCTTTTCTATATTTTTCCTTTAAAAAGCACCAAAATTCACCCCTGGTTTTTGTGCATTATGCAAAATGCTTCAATTGCATTCCATGATGAAATCAAGATGACGCCTGCAGTGAAAGAATCTGCGGGTGGATTCTGCCCAGACTCTGCAGTTCCATCTGCGGCAGGTCCCGGTAGTGTTTTACGCCCGGAGCATCTGGTATCCGACGCCGATATGCGTCTGGATGAGACTCCCGGAGGGAGAGGCGGCATGCAGCTTTTTGCGCAGAGAGGTCATGTAGACCCGGAGGGAGACGATGTCGGTCTCCACACCGCCGCCCCAGATGCGGTCGATGATGTAGGAGTGGGTCAGGACCTTTCCGGCATTCTGGGCGAGCAGGGTGAGGAGCTTGTACTCGATCGCTGTGAGATGGACTTCCCTGCCGGCCACAGTGACAGACCGGGAGGTGTAGTCGATCACCAGATCTCCGTTCGTGAAAAGCGCGGACTCCGGTTCGGTACCTGTGATATACTGCATGCGCCGCTGCGCTGCCCGGATGCGGGCGAGCAGCTCGTCGATGGAGAAGGGTTTTGTCAGGTAATCATCGGCACCGGCATCGAGGGCAGTGATCTTGTCGCTGTCCTCGCCCCTGGCACTGATGATAATGATGACCGCCCTGGACCAGGTACGGATAGTCCGGATGACCTCGATTCCGTCGATATCCGGCAGGCCCAGGTCCAGCAGGATCAGGTCGGGCAGGTGGGAGGCACAGAGGGAGACCGCTTCCTGCCCGGTGGAGGCGGTGACATAGGAATACCGGTTGATCTTTAAAGTGGTCGCGATGAGGCTGGAAATGGATCTGTCATCCTCGACGACCAGTATTTTTATTTCATTCATGGATAGCCCTTTTTTGTATATTCCGTTCTCTTTTATTCTTCATCGCCCAATACCCGTGACTTCAGTCGTGGGATACGCGCGCAAGACTCGCGGGCGAGTCTTGAATTGAGGGACAGTCTGTCACTATGATGTCTGTGTTTTTTGACGGGCGGCCCGTTTCCGTGCAGTCTGCTTTTCGGGAGCCTGTCTGCTTCCGTCAGTGCGCATTTTACCCGGGAGCCTGCCCGCGGTCTGGTTTCTGTGTCAGGCGGACGGGAGAGGGATCTTAGCGGCGGGCAGCCGGAAGCGGAAAATCGTGCCGCGGGGGCGGTTGTCCAGCACTTCGATCTCTCCTCCGTGTATATGGATGATCTGGGCACAGAGGTTCAGGCCCAGCCCCAGAGAGCGATAGCTGTCTTTGAGTGTGTTCCTGCCGGTGTAAAAAGGCTCGAATACATGGGGCTTGTCTGCATCGGGAATGCCCGGTCCGTTGTCAGAGACCTCCACGACGATCCATTCCTGCGGATCCCCGGTCTTTTGCGCAGAGACCTGCACGGTAGAGCCGGGCGGGGTGTATTTGACAGCGTTGTTCAGCAGATTGGTCATGACCTGCACCAGGAGCCTGGGGTCGGCACGCACGAACAGGAGCTGGTCGTTCCTCTCGAAACGGATCGTGCAGGCAGGGTGTGCGGCGATATGGAGGAGGCTCTCGTCGATGACGTCCTCCATATTTTCAATCGTCGTCCGGAGAGGGGAGGCCCCGTCCGTCGATGCGCTCTCCAGCTTTGTCATGGCGAGAATGTTCTCAAACTGGGTATTGAGCCAGGAGGCATCCTCCATGATATCTCCGTAGATCTTTTCCCGTTCCTCCTTCTGCAGGTCTTTCTCATAGGTGAGGAGATTGGACGCATTGCCGTAGATGGAGGTCAGCGGGGTGCGCAGGTCGTGGGAGATGGAGCGCAGGAGCCCTGCGCGCAGCCGCTCGTTCTCCGCCTGGATCTCCGCTTTTTTCTGCTCCTGTTCCATCCTGGCATTTTCCAGAGCCATCGTACACTCGTGGAGGATGGAGAGGAGGATCGTGTTTTCAAACTCCGTGAAGGGACGGCCGTCCATATCGATCCCGATGGTCCCGAAGGAATGGTCGCCGGAAAAAATATGCAGGTACTGGCAGCGGCAGGCCGGAAACCGGGAGGTGTAGGCGCCGGTGTGGCGGCGGTTTTCGGCGGTCCAGCGCAGGGCCCGGGACTCGACTCCGCCTGCCGGGCTCTGCGTCCCGGTGCTGCTGCCTGTCTGACCTGATGCCGCGTACTCGGCATGTGCCCGGTCCTGAGGTATGATCCGGCGGCTTCCCCGGGCCTGTGTGTCTGCGGGGGCCGGCGTCCCCCTGCCACTGTCCCGGAGCTGGTCCAGAACGGAGGCGGGGATCGTTTTTTCCCCTGCGGGAAAGACTACGGCTCCGAATCCGGAGGAAGCGGAGACCCCCACTAAAGACTGTGCCGGGTCAGTCGGTTTTCCGACGCCGGGGAGGATCCGGAAAAAACCGTCCGCGGGTACGAAGAGGACTGCGCGGTTGAGCAGGTGTACAAGCTGCATGCAGGTCGTTCGCACGATCTCTTCGCCTCCGTCCGCCATTTCCAGCTGATCGGAGGTGTCCAGCAGGACTTTTGCCTGGTATGCGTTCTCGGCGGAGATGCGCGCGATGTTCTTCATCCGGACTGTGACAGTACCTGTGATGAGTGCCGCGACAAGAGTGACCAGGTAGGTCATCATGTAGGTGGAGTCATATACCAGAAGTGTGTACCGTGGATCGATAAACAAAAAATTAAACAGCAGGACGTAGAGGACAGCTGCAAACAGACCGTAGATCCTGCTGGAGGTCATGACGGAAGCGATGAGGACCGCCAGAATGTAGACCGTGATGATATTCGCGTTGCTGTACCGGGACTGGTAGAACCAGGCGGCAAGCAGGGTGGCTACTGTCATGACGGCCAGCACCCGGAGGAGATCCTGCAGATTCCAGGAGATCCCGCCGCCGTCTGTCTTCAGAGAGTGCAGGGCGGCCGGGAAGGAAGAGGAGGCCTGGTCCGGTATGATGTGGATGTCCACATCGGGCAGACAGCTCTGCAGCGTCTCATGGACAGCCTTTTTCGTCTGGAAAAAGAAGGGGGGAGGCGTATGGCCGATAAACAGGTCGGTGACGCCTTCCCTTCTGGCATATTCGGAGATCGCGAGAGGGAGGTCATCCCCCTGCATCGTGTGGACTTCAAACCCCTTTTCGCGGGCAAACCGGATATTATCCCGCAGCCTCGAATCCTCATCCGCTTCGCGTCCGGTCCGGCCGACATAGATAGCGATCGCAGTGACCGGTCGTGCAGAGCATGCAGGAAGAGCAGCATCCTGCTGCCCGGAAACGCTGTGGTCCTGACCTTGTGCGCTGGCAGGGCTTTGTGCCGCCTCCTGCAGCTGTAAACCGCCGTGCGCGGGAGCGGAGCCTTTTACAGCGGGGGTCAATGCAGCCAGCTTCGCGGCCGCCCGGATCACCCTCCTGTTGCTCGGAGAGGGGGACAGGCAGACCATGACACAGGGCGTCTGTTCTTTTCCGGAATGCATATCCTTGTATTTCATAAGACCTTTCGTTTCAATTCGGTTCTCACGATTCATTTTGATAAAACTGGTTTCCGCCGATCCCGTTCTCGGGGAGCATGTCTCTGGAAAAATCTTTCCGGGAATGACTCTCCGGATCCTTTTTTCCGGTGAAGAGGCGCTTTCCCTGTTCCTGTGCACCGGGCAGGTTTTTTTCGGAAGCATTCCGCATGTGTCTGCCGGAATATTTCCGAAAAGCGATCCCAATCAGAATATACACCAGAACGGCAAATAATGCGAATGCAAGAACACCGATCGTATCCTCTGCAAATATCGTTAAGATGGAAGACATAACAGGCACCTCCTCAAAAAGTGGGGATCCTGCCGGCGGACCGGAAGACCGGTTCCTGCCGGAGGGCTGTAAAACTGTATCCAGACCATGAGCCCTGCGATGATCGGCTCCCGGCAGGCTTACAGGATTTTCTGAACATGTTCCGTCTTTCCGAGTACCAGCATGGTCTGGCCCTGCTGAAGGGTCGTATCGGAACGAATATCCATGTCCGGACGTCCCTGTTCATTTCTCAGCCCCAGGATGTTGACATGGTATTTTCTCCGCACATTGAGGTCTCCGATTTTTCTGCCGATCCAGCGCTCCGGGACATTGATCTCCAGGATGCCATAGCCGTCGGAGAGGTCGACGTAGTTGGAAATACTGTCGGAGCTGTAGCGGATGGCGGTCCAGAAGCCCAGTTCTCTTTCCGGGAAGACCACGGCGTCGGCACCGTTCCGCAGGAGAAATTTTTCCTGGCGGCTGCTGGTCGCTCTGGCGATGACCTCTCTGGCACCAAGCTCCTGCAGGGTGAAGGTGGTCTGCAGGGAACTGAGGAAATCATCCCCGATGGTCACGAGGCAGGCATCAAAATTCCGCACGCCGAGCGACTGCAGAAATGCCTTGTCCGTGCTGTCTCCGATCCTTGCGTCAGAAGCAAAGAGCATGATCTTGTTGATCCGGGACTCCTCTTTGTCCACGACCATGACCTGGTGTCCCAGGTCGTGGAGCCTGATCGCCGCATAGCGGCCGAAGCGTCCCGCTCCGATGATAAGGAAGTTTTTTTTCATAGCAGTATCTCCTGGTGACCCTTACATTTTATGGTACGGGTGCTTGACGGTTTGTGTGTTTTATTCTTCATCGCGCAATACCCGAGACTTCAATCGTGGGATGCGCGCGCAAAAAAGGAAACTCACTTCACCCCACTGTGACTTTTTCGGAAGGCATGCGTCCTCTGTCCCGATAGACATTGGAGGCAAGTGCGTAGCCCAGGGTCAGACCGCCGACGCGGCCGAAAAACATGAAAGCGATCAGCAGCATCCGGGATGCAGTGGACAGTCCGGTCGTGATCCCTGTCGTGAGTCCGACCGTTCCGAGCGCGGAGGCGCACTCGAACATGGAGGGAAGGACAGGAAGGTTCTCGATCGTGGAGATGATCATGGTGCCACCCAGCAAGAGCGCGATGTAGAGCGTCAGGAGGGTCATCGCGTTGTGGATGACATCCGGATCGATTCGCCTGTGAAAGCAGTTGACCTGGTCCCTGTGCTGCAAAAAGGCTCCCGCGGACAGAAAAAGAACCGCCAGGGTGGTTACCTTCATGCCGCCTGCCGTGGACCCGGGGGCTCCGCCGACCATCATCAAAAGGATCGTCAAAAGCCACCCGTCCTCGCTCATCTGTCCGTAATCAAAGGTGTTGAAGCCCGCCGTGCGGGGCGTCACGCTCTGGAAGAGCGATAGCAGGACCCGTTCTGTGCCGGCATACCCTTTGAACTCGATCAGATAAAAATACAGGAAGGGGAAGAGGATCAGGCAGGAGGTGGAGACCAGGATGATCTTTGTCTGGAGCCGGAGTCTTCCGGGCCTGAAACGGCTGGAGAGGAGATCCTCCCAGGTCAGAAATCCCGCCCCGCCGAGGATGATCAGCAGTATGAGGACCAGGTTGACCGGCACGTTGGAAGCGAAGGAGGTCATCGAGGAGAAGGGCTGCTGTGTCCCCATCAGGTCAAATCCGGCGTTGCAGAAGGCGGAGACCGCGTGGAAAACCGCATAGCCAAGCCCCTTTACCGGCCCGAACTGTCCGGAAAAAAAGGGGAAGAGGCAGAGCGCCCCGATGGCTTCGATGCAGAAGGTCCCGGTGATGAGGAAGCGCATGAAGCGGATCACTCCGCCGATCTGCGGCGCGGAGACGGAGTCCCGGACCGCGATCCTCGGCAGCAGGCCGATCTGGACGCCTGTGAGAGACAGCATGGCCGCAGCGGCTGTCACGACCCCGAGACCCCCGGTCTGGATCAGGAGCAGGATCACTGTTTTTCCAAAGAGCGTCCATTTGGCGGCGGTATCAAATACCACAAGCCCTGTCACACATGCGGCGGATGTGGAGGTGAACAGGGCATCCGAAAAGGCCACCCTCTCCGGGCCGAAGCTGGCGGCGGGCAGGGAGAGCAGTGCTGCGCCTGTGAAGATCAGAAGGATAAAGCCCAGAAGGATCATGCGGAAAGAGGTCAGATGATCCTGCAGATAGATTTGTACGCGCAGCATGGGGCTGCCTCCTTTCGCCGGTAATGGAAAACAGGGTGGCTTATCATTGATTATTACAATAGTACAAGAGGGATAAAAAGAGGATTAAAGACAAGACGCTGACATTAAAAAGGCGTTAAAAAACTCTGCTGTGCCTGCGCACAGCAGAGAGAATGTATCTCACGTATAGTCTGATCGTAATATCTCTATCATTTCACGCATCATGCGGACGACGCAGTCGGGTCCGGTGATCCGCACGCGCCCGTAAAGGCCCGCGATCCAGCCCAGGAACTGGGGACTGACATCCACATGGACGCAGGTGCGTATGCGGGCCGGGTCCCCGGCAGGGAATATGGGAATGTCCCTGCCGAAGCGGTCGATCAGGACGCCTGCCATGTCCCTGTCCGCTTCCATCGTCACCAGTCTTTCCTCACCGCCGAACATGCCGAAAATGCTTCGGGCATAGCGGGGGACATCGAAGTGCTGAAACCGTTCCTGCCCCTCCCGCCGGTCCTTCGTGAGGGAGATCCGGAGCATTTTGTCGACGCGGAAGTGGATGATGTCGTCATGCTTTTTGTCATAGGCGACCAGGTAATAGTTTTCATTGTCCTGCATCAGGATCCAGGGGCTGGTCACATACCAGGCGCCGCCGCGCCGCAGGACCATTTCCTTTTTGCTGTTCCACTGAAAATACTGGAAGCGGATCTGGCGGTCAGAGGAGATGGCGGTGTGCAGCCGGTCCACGTTGTAGTAGATGCTCTCGTTCATGGTCTTGACGCGGCCGGCGATCACGACCTGGCGGTGGAGCTGACCGGCTTCATGGCGGCTGGTCAGTGTCTCGAGTCTGCGGATCAGGTCAGCGGATTTTTTTTCGGAGATGAACTTTGCGGACTGGACTGAGTCCACCAGAAGCTTCAGTTCGGGAAGTTCAAACGTACGGCTGCCGAGAAAGTAGACGCGGCAGCGGCCGTCGTTCCTGCCGATGATGTCAAAGCCGCACAGGCGCAGCTCTTCCAGGTCCTGGTAGAGAGTCCTGCGTTCCGTATGAATGCCGTAATCAGCCAGAAAGCCGATGATCTTTCGGGCGGTGAGCGGATGGTTTTCATCCGTCTCCCGCATAAAGATCTGCGCCAGGTAGAGAAGCTTTCTGTTCCGGCCCCGTCCCATCTTCATGATGTCCTCTCCGAGATGACATACTCTGTATTCTGTTTTTATTTAATCATAAAACCGGACATCATACAAGCGCCGGCGGCGCCGGAAGCCATGACGGCATCCAGGGTATCCTCTTTGATGCCGCCGATGGCATAGACCGGGACGGGGCTGGCCGCGCAGATCTCCCGCAGAAAGGCCAGGCCCTTTCCCCGGAGGCCTTTTTTACACTGTGTCTCAAAGATCGTGCCCAGAATGATCCGGTCAGCCCCCAGGGAGACAGCTTCCCGCATGTCCTCCATGCTGTGGCAGGAGGTGCTGACCAGATCGAAGCCCGCGGGACGCCTGCCGAGTGCGCGCAGCGCGGGAAGGGGGAGATGAAGGCAGCGGCAGCCGATGGCCCGCGCGGTGTCGATCCGTCCGTGAACGAAAAAGGGGACGTCTTTCGCGCGGCAGATCTCCTGTACCCGGACTGCCAGGTCCTGATAGTCCTCTCCGGGCAGGTCTTTTTCCCGCAGGATCAGGGCGCAGGGATGCAGGGAGGCGATGACCTCGATCTGGGCCAGAAAATCCCTGCGGCTCAGAGACCGGTCTGTGACCGCGATGAAGTTTTCGTAGCTTTGTAATGACGGCATGGCCGGAAGCAGCGGGAGATCAGACATAGATATAATCGTTCAGGACAGGCTGGAGGCCGCCCTTTTCCATATCCTGGTACATCTGGCCGAAGGAACGGCTGTCACTGATCTCGAACTGTTCGTCGCCGGCGTCGTTTTCCGGGCAGTTCCTGTCGGGATCTGCTTCGCTTTTTTTCTCGTATTTCTCCTCGTGGTCGCCGATCCCGGTGGAGACGCCCGCGGAGACCTTTGTGGCGCAGATCTTCGCGATCCCGTTGCGGAAAGCGGCGCTCTCGCGGCTGGATACGGTGATCCCCGCGAAGGGGAGGAAGATGCGGTAGGCGCAGAGCACCTGGCAGAGCTCCCGTTCGCCTACGTCGCGCGGATTGATCCGGTCGTTGTTGACGATCGGACGGAGGCGGGGGCAGCTCAGGGAGATCTCCGCGTGGGGGTAGCGGCGGTTCATGTAAAAGGCGTGGAGGGCGGTCGCCAGCGCATCCTTGCGGAAATCGGCGAGACCCAGCAGGGCGGAGAAAGCCACGCCCCGCATCCCTCCCAGGATGGCGCGCTCCTGCGCGTCGAAGCGGTAGGGCCACACGCGCTTGTGCCCGAGCAGGTGGAGGGTCTCGTATTTGTCGGTATCATAGGTCTCCTGGAAGACGGTGACATAGTCGACGCCGCATTCGTGGAGATATCTGTACTCATCCACGTTGACCGGATAGATCTCGATGCCGATATTGCGGAAATACTTCCGCGCGATCTTCACCGCTTCCCCGATATAGTGCACATCGGAGTATTTGCGGCTCTCGCCGGTCAGGAGCAGGATCTCCTCCATGCCTGTCTGCGCGATGACCTGCATCTCATGCTCGATCTGGGCAAAGTCAAGCTTTTTGCGGCGGATGTTGTTGTAGCAGTTGAAACCGCAGTAGATGCAGTAATTCTGGCAGTAGTTGGCGATGTAGATCGGGGTGAAGATGTAGACGGTGTTTCCGAAGTGATTTTTGGTCAGCAGCTCCGCCTTGCGGGCCATCTGCTCCAGAAAGGGGGCGGCAGCCGGGGAGAGCAGGGCCTTGAAATCCTCGATGGAGCAGCGGTCGCCGGAGAGCGCCCGCTGTACGTCCCTCGCGGTGTACTGTGTGTAGTCATAGTCTTTCGTCTGTGAGAGGACCAGGTCCTTGATGTCGGAGTCGATCACTTCCATGCCGGGCATGTACTGCATGTGATCGGTCCTGAAGGAGGGGTCCTGCTCCAGACGGTGCTTACGTTCCAGCACCTGGGGCGGCAGCTCGTCGCTGTCGACAAAATATACCTGATTTTCTTCGTTCATCTGAAATGCTCCTTGTGTCTGGCTCGTTGGAAGGGGAAGCCGGCATGTTCTCATGGCTCCAGTCCTGCGTCAGCCGGTTTCTTTTCTTATAAAGGGGATATTTTTAAAGGGCGACCCGTCGTAAGGCAGTGGGGGAGGAAGCATGTGGCTTTAGACCGTGTGCGGCTTCAAAAAAGTCCTGCCCGGCCGCTGACAGTCACCTTCCCAGGAATCCGGTCAGCGGGTCGGAGGCGCTGCCTCCCCGGGCGAGCACCCGGCCCATGCCGGTCAGGTAAGCCTTGCGGCCGGCTTCGATCGCGAGGCGGAAGGCCTCCGCCATGGAGGGCACATCGCCGGCAGTGGCGATGGCGGTATTTGCCATGATCGCGGCGGCACCCATCTCCATGGCCTCACAGGCCTGGGAGGGCTTTCCGATCCCTGCGTCCACGATGACCGGCAGGTCGATCTCATCGATGAGGATCTGGATCATTTCCCTCGTCGCAAGGCCCTTGTTGGAGCCGATCGGCGCAGCCAGGGGCATGACGGCTGCGGCGCCTGCACTCTGCAGGTCGCGGGCCACATTGAGGTCGGGATTCATGTAGGGCAGCACGACGAAGCCTTCCTTTGCCAGGATCTCTGTTGCGCGGACAGTCTCGTAATTGTCCGGGAAGAGGTATTTGGCGTCGCGCATGATCTCGATCTTGACGAAATCCCCGCATCCCATGGCCCGGGCCAGGCGGGCGATCCGTACGGCCTCCTCTGCCGTGCGCGCACCGGAGGTGTTGGGCAGGAGTGTGACGCCTTCGGGTATGAAGTCAAGGATGCTTTCCTTCTCCTGCGTGTTCGCGCGGCGGAGAGCCAGGGTGATGATCTGGGCGCCGCCCTGTTCCACGGCCGCCCGGATGAGATTCATATTGTATTTTCCGGAACCCAGGATGAAGCGGCTTTGGAATTCGTGTGTTCCCAGGACCAGTGTGTCTTTTTTCTCAGTCATTTTTCTCCTTTCATGCTGTATTCACGCAGGATGCATTCATGCATGCCGCGTTCAAGTATGCTGTGCGTATATATGCTGCATTCATAATAAGATGCACAGGATTCTCATGCAGACCCTGTGCAGTCTTTACGCAGTGATCAGCTGCAGGACTTTGTTTGCCTGGTGGCCGGCGCAGACCGCGACGCGGGGGGCCATGAGGCCGGCGCCGGGCACGCTCTCCGTGGTGTCGTCCCCGCAGACGTAGAGCCTGGTGAGTTTCTGCCTGGTCACGATGTCATTGGCGTCGCCCATGCCTGCCATTCCGTTCCCGGAGACGACGATGGTGTCAGGGAACCGGCGCAGGAGAGTACTGATCAGCATCGCCTTCTGGTCGGGGCGGTCGAAGGCCTCGCAGACGATCGGCCATCCTTCAAACAGTGCAGGGATGTTTTCCGGAGTGACCCGCACCTGCTGTGCCTCTATGTCCAGCCAGGGATTGATCCGCTCCAGGATCTCCCGCAGGGCTTCTGTCTTGGGCATGCCCAGATGCGGGATCGTGTACATCTGCCGGTTCAGATTCGTGACATCCACGACGTCGAAATCCACGAGCAGGAGGCGGCCTATGCCCGAGCGGGCCAGAGAGACGGCGATGTTGGAGCCCAGGCCGCCCAGCCCTGCGACCGCGACGGATGCCTGCTGCAGTTTTTCCCTGATCACCGGCGGGAAGCGCTCGTCGAACGCCCTGTCCAGTTCCTCTTTCGTGATCATCTTTTTCATGTCTGTGTGCGCATTCATCTGGAAACCTGTCCTTTCAATCACCATATAAACAGCTCTGCTTCAGCCGCCGCCTACAAAGCGGAGGATCTCCACCCTGTCCCCGTCCGCGAGGACAGTGGTCTCCAGGGCTTCCTTCGGGATGATATCCAGATTTTTTTCCACTACGACGGTGTCCGGAGAAAAATCCGCGCGCTGCAGCCAGGCCAGCAGGGTCATGCCTGCCGCCTCTTCCTGTACGCCATTGATCGTTACCATACAAAACCTCTCTTTCCCGCCCCCGGACCTGCACGATGTTACAGATTTCCTTTTTGCGTGTATCTCCTGTGACGAAGGCCGCGGGTACGGCGCGGTGGAAGTCACAGGGACTCACCTGCGGGTACTGCGCGATGAAGAATACATGCATAAAAAAAGGGCGCGCGGAGTTTTGTCCGCGCGCCCGATAGCACGATCTGCTCTTTTCTGCGCCGGACAAAAACTGGAGCCTTTGGTGATCCGCGGATCACGTTCGGCTATGATCAGTTGTCTGTTCGGCGCCTGGGAAAACCCTGTTCTTATTTCGGCTTTATGGCGGCTGCCATGAGCCGCGTGTAAAAAAACAGTGGTCAGTCTGCTGCTGCAGCGTCTATCTGAACAGCAGGTTCTCCGTTTGAGTATGGCGGCAGAAGGTGGTGCCCCCGGTCTGCCGCAGCCGGATAAAAAAAGCGGTACCCGCGCAACGCCGGGTACCGCAAGAGCCTCTTCGCGAATTTCCCTACGTTGGCATTATCCAAATCAGGTTACGGGTCTGGACGATACAGTCCACTCTCAGCCGGCTGCCTGCCAGCTCCCCTTTTTATCCTCTATTAAATTACAGCCGTTCCGGCAAAGTGTCAATACTGGGTTTTAGAACGGCGATCTCCTTTCGAAATCATAATAAACCCTGATAAGAGTAACAACTGTTTTTCACCAGTGTCTTACTCCAGGCCGGTGGCTTCGTCGATCCCCAGCATGATGTTCATGTTCTGGACCGCCGCGCCGGAGGCTCCCTTTCCGAGGTTGTCAAAGAGGGCGGTGACGGAGGTCTGGTCCTCGTGGCCGCAGACCACGATCTGCAGGCGGTTCGTTCCCGCCAGCTGAGCGGCATAGATCGTGGAGGCGTTTTCCCCGAAGGGGAGGACGCTCACGAAACGGGCGTCCCGGTAGTAGTCCCGGAGCTTCTCACAGATCTGCTTTGCGGAGGGCTTACCGGGAAGCAGGTCGTTGTGCAGCTGGATGGTCGTCGCCATCCCCTTGTAGTAATCATCGACGACGGGGAGAAAAACGGGCGGGCGCAGGAGGCCGGCGGCCTTCTGCATCTCGGGAAGGTGCTTGTGCCGCAGGGTCAGACCGTAGATGCCCGGGGCGCTCAGTTCCTCTGCCCTGTCGGGTGCTTCATAGGAGGCGATCATCTTTTTGCCGCCGCCGGAATAGCCGGTCAGGGAGAAGCAGGTGAAGGGATAGTCCGCGGGCACGATCCCCATGCGCACAAGCGGGGCGGCGCAGGAGATAAAACCGGTCGCGTGGCAGCCGGGGTTGGCGACTCTTTTGCTGCGGGCGATTGCCTCGCGCTGGGCCCCGGAGAGCTCCGGGAAGCCGTAGGTCCAGTCGTCGTTTGTCCTGTGGGCGGTGGAGGCATCGATCACACGGACATCCGGATCGTCGATCAGGGAGACGGCCTCCTGGGCTCCATCGTCCGGCAGGCACAAAAAGACGATATCTGCGGCATTGAGATATTTTCTGCGCTCCTCATTGTCGTGCCTTTTATCTTCATCGATCCGCAGGAGCTCCAGATCCTCCCTGGCCCCGATCCGGTCAAAGATCTGCAGGCCGGTGGTCCCGCTCTGTCCGTCGATATAAACTCTGGTCTTGTGCATTCCTGTATTTGTCCTTTCCTTATTGTCTGTCCTCTTGCTTACGATCATTTGTCCTTTGCTTTATGCTGCTACAGCATACCACATTCCGGCGGGTACCGGAACTTTTTTTACAGGCAGCGATAAAAAATGTAATGAAAAAACGGAGTTTGACCAGTATAATAGAGGACAAAAGTACGAGAAGTCTTTCGTCAGGAAGGTTTCAATCTACAGGGAAGACTTTCAACAGGAAAGACTTTCAATTCTGTAAAATCCAATAATAACAGGTGAAATGATAAGGAATCAGAAAGGACAGTACCGGTCAGAGAGGAGCACGGCAGATGGAAGCAAAGGTCAGCAGGGGATTCCTGCAGGTGCACGATGAAAAAGGATCCTACAGGATTCCGATCGGAAGACGCGGGCGGCGGTGTCTGATCGTTCTGGACAAGAAGGAAGGGGAGTATGTCCGCAGCCTGGAGCTGGATCTGTTCACGGGATTTGTCTACTATTGTGTGGACAACGAGACGAGCGGCGGCCTGTCTTATTACTATGACATGTCCAGCAAGAAGGTGGGCCACTATTTTATCCACCGCTATCTGCGGCTGGCGGCTGTCCGGGGCTTCGGGGCTTCGGCAAAGGAGCGGGAGGTCTTTGAGAAGCTCCCCTGCGACAACTGGGTGGAGGAAATGGAAAAGCTGCCCGGATGGAAGGAGACCATCGAGCACAGGATCGACAGTCTGCTGCTCCCCGAGGGAGAGCCGGTATGCATCCCCATGGCCGGCGCGGACATAAAATGGAGCGGAGAAGGCGTGGATGCAGTCGTTTTTTCCCGTCATCCTTCGGCCTATCCCTCTCAGGCGGGAAAATATGTCTTTCAGTTTGTGAAAAAGGGGGACGGCTTTGTCCTGCAGCACCTGGATGAAAATGTCGGCAGGGAATTTTTCGGGCAGAATGAAGAGTATGAACTGGTCCTGTCGGCGGAGGAATATGCCTGGATCCAGGGGCTGATCGAAGGGCTTTTCGGAGAAGGGAAAAAGGCGGATGCTGCCTGCGCGAATGCGGCGGTACACCCGCACGGGGAACTGCTGCGGGACGGCGCGGGAATGGTCACGAAAGAGGTCGAGATCCGGTCTGCGGGGGCCGGCTCCGGACAGGGAGAGGTTCCGGCCGGGAGCAGGCACGTGGAGATCACGGAAGGTGATGCAGAAGCACAGGAGGCAGCCGCAGTCCTCTACAATGTCCTGCGCGGGCTTCTGCGTCGGGAGATCAGGCTGGTATGACTGGACGGTTATGCCGGTAAAAAAACGCCTTCCGGCTGAAGCTGTTTTGTTTCAGCCGGAAGGCGGTTTCTTTTTTTACTTTTTTGCGGTAAAAAGCGTCCCGACCTTTTTGCCGGCTACGATATCGTAGAGTCCGGAGAGGCTGCTTCCGTTGGTCACGATGACGTTGATGCCCTGGGAGGTGGCCATCTCCGCGGCCTGGAGCTTGGTTCGCATGCCGCCCGTGCCGCGCCTGGAGCCGGCGCCTCCGGCCAGCCGGTAGACCTGGTCGTTGATCTCCTCCACGCGGCTGATCAGCTGCGCATCCTTGTAGAAGCGGGGATCCTTGTCGTAGAAGCCGTCGATATCCGAGAGGATGATGAGGAGATCGGCCCGGCAGAGGACCGCGACGACGGCAGAGAGCATGTCGTTGTCGCCGAAAAGCTTGTCCTCGGATTCGATCTCCGTGTAGCTGACGGAATCGTTTTCGTTGACGATCGGGATGATATCGTTCTCCAGCAGGGCTTCGAAGGTGTTGCTGAGGTTTTCTTTTTTGCCCTCCTCCATGATGTCCTCCGCGTTGAGGAGGATCTGCGCGACGGTCTTGCCGTAGTCACCGAAAAATTTGTCATAGAGGAACATGTTCTCGCACTGTCCGACGGCAGCCGCGGCCTGTTTGAGGCGCATCTGCGTGGGGCGGCCCGGGAGCTTCATCTTGTTCGCACCGACGGCGATGGCGCCGGAGGAGACCAGGATGACTTCGTTCCCCATGTTCTGCAGGTCCGCCACGGCCAGGGCCAGGCGGTCCATGGTGCGCAGATTGCTCTTGCCGAGTTCGTTTGTGAGAGTGGAAGTACCTACTTTGATGACGATTCGTCTTTTTTTGATTCCCATTTTTGCAGCCTTTCGTGTCACTTTTTGATTTTCGTGGTACACTATAACACAATTGGACGTCCTGGACAATGGAAATAGAAAAGGGATAGTTCAGACCCACCTGAAGCCTCGAGGTGTTTTTCGCGGTTTTTTCGCGAAAAACCCGAGTTGAACGGCGCACGCCGCACGCGAAGCGTATTGGAATCGGCGTGCGCAAAGTTACATGTTTACGCCCTCGATAGGGCGTGAACATGTAACAAGGGATATCCGGCAGGAACCTGCCGGTCATACAAGCTTTCAGGGTGCGTACAGGAGCATCTGCGGGAAAGGAGTTGGCAATATGAAAAAAGGAGCATGCAGACGGTGGATCGCGGCGGGGCTCGCCGCAGTACTTCTGGCCGGGCCGGTGACAATGGCACCGGTGCAGGCGGACACGCACCGGGAATTCGAATACGACGTCGATACGCCCTGGACGACGGATGATCTGCAGGAGATGCTGGATTATGCGCTCTACTGGGTGGGAAAGATCGACTATGCATCGGCCCAGAACGGCACGGACCCGCACAACAAGCGGTTTGAGGAGCTCTATGAGGGCGGCTCGACCGACTGCAGCTGGTTCGTCTATCATGTACTCTTCCGCTTCGGACTGCTGAACAAGTTTGTCCATTCGTATGAATGGGGCAATAATCCCAGCAAGTACCCCGGTGCCTACAACATCGGGACTGATCTGAACAAGGCGGTCGCCGGGGATATCCTGTGTACTGGCGAGGGGACGAAATCCCAGAACAGCCATGTCCTGATCTATCTGGGCGACGGGCAGGTCGTGGAGTGTGCATCCGGCAAGGGCGGCGTGGTCACAGGTAGTGCCCCGCACCACATCAGGCAGATCGTGCATTTCGCCTGCATTCCCACCCATGATTCTCCCAAGGGCGTGGATACGGAGTAACCGATTGAATGCCTGGGAACTGTGGCAGAATTGACTGTACAGATCATTTCGCTGCAGTTCCTTAACAGAGTGCAGCAGCGCCCCGGGCGCAGACTGGAGCAGGATAACATGGACAGGAGTTTTATGCAGAAAGCGGCAGGAAAAAAGAAGGTTCTGATCCCGGCTGCCGCAGCGGCTGCAGTAGTTCTATCCGGGCTTTTCTTTTTTACCTGGTCCGGGTGGATCCGGATGCCCTGGATGGATGAACAGGTCTTTATGGAAAGAGGGCACGTGCTGCGCGGGTCCTGGGTCCGGGACGGGGAAAGCTTTTACTATACGGATGCAGAGGGCGAAAAGACGACGGGCCTGCAGCAGATCGATGGTGCCTGGTATTATTTTGACGAAGGAACCGGGATCATGCGGTCGGGCTGGGTGACAGTGGACCGGGAAGAAACAGATGCCCCCGAGGAGCAGGAGGAAGACGCGGGCGCAGGGATGAGCGCGGCTTCGCAGGACGGAGCGGGATCTCCGCGGAAAATGTACTTCCGAGAGGGATCCGGAAAGGCGGCCGTCGGCTGGGAGAAGATCGGGGATGCGGAATATTATTTTTCCCCGGACGGGATCCTGCAGACCGGGTGGCTCGAGCTGGAGGGAAAAAGGTACCTGCTCGACGCAGAGGGCAGAAAGTGCACCGGCTGGCAGACCGTGGAGGGAGAGAGATATTACCTGGGAACGGACGGCGTGATGCAGACCGGCTGGACGGAGGCGGACGGAAAAAAATACCTGCTCGACGGGGAGGGACATCTTCGCACCGGCCAGCAGGCCGAGGACGGGAACGAGTACTTTTTTGATTCCGAAGGGGCCCTGCGGACAGGTTGGGTCAGAGATGGCGACAGGCTGTACTATTATGGGAAAGACGGTGTCATGAAGACCGGGCTGGTCGAAGCGGACGGGGGCAGATGGTATCTTTCCCCGGACGGGAAAATCCGGTCCGGCTGGCAGACAGAAGGGGAGGAGTCCTTTTACGTCTGCAGGGACGGCTTCGTCCTCGAGACGGGGAAAGGCACCGGCAATTACGGACATCTGGTCGTACACAGCGCCGGACTGGACGTGGACCTCTACACGGCCAGGTCCCGGGATGAGTATCAGGAGGTCGTGGACACGGAAAACAGTGCCCTCGTCGTACAGGAGCGCCGCGATGTGGAGCCCGTGATCGCGGACCGCCGCAGCCAGGGGTTCGACCTCTCCGGCGTGGAGGTGGACAGCACGGCAGCGGTCATCTATCCGGATGGAAGCATAGAGGAATTTGTCTGCGTCCATACCACGAAAGGGATCAACCTGGAGAGGGACGTGATCGATCTGGAGGGCGGCTCCCTCTGGGAGCAGAACGAGGGCGGCCTGTGCGCGTATGCGAGCGCAGGCTCGGAAAACAAGGAGGAGGTCATCGTGGTCTTCTGGGAGCCGCTGGAGAAGGCGGAGGAGGGCCCGGAAGAGACCTCTGAATAAACCCCGGAATAAACAGCCCCGGGGGTGAGGGAATCGCCTGCCCGTCTGTACATCTGCAAAAAAAGAGCATCTGTGGACCGCCATCCGGCAGGATCCGCAGATGCTCTTTTACTATTTATCGCGCAAGACTCGCGAGAGGGTCTTTAAACTTTTGTCTCTGCCGGATCTCTTTTTCATCAGGCGTCGTTGAAGCCGGGCTGGCCGGCTGTCTTCGTGTGGCCCTCGGGCAGTTTCTCATAATATTCCGCGCGGGCCTTGCGGTAGAAGCGGTCGTACTCCGCATTTTCGTGGCGCAGATCGCGGAAATAGCCGTGTTCCCGGTGGGCCAGTTCCGGGCGGACGCGGACGACGACGGACTCACCGACGTTGGAGCTCACATCCGCGATGCGCATCATGTCGGAGAGGAGGTTTTCGAAGTTGGGGTCGAGAAAGACGTTGCACTCGCCCCGGCTCATTCTGGCAAGGTGATCCTCTTTCAGGGTGCCGACCAGGTCCGCGGCGACCTTGCGGAGGGGCTGGATGCGGTAGGCGGCCCTGAGATTTCTCTTTTCAAAGGCCAGCTGTGTCTCCGCGAGGATCTTTTCCAGGAGGGACTGGAGGACATCCAGCTCTTCCATGGCGGCGTCGGAGAAGGAGGAATCCTGTTCCGCAAGCCGCCGGGCATTGTCGGAGATGTTGACGGCGTGGTCTCCCAGACGCTCGAACTCAGAGACGACCTTATAGTACTGGTCGACGATGGAGACGTGGAGGTCGTCCTTGAGATGGGGAAGGAGCTGTACCAGATAGCCGCTGATCCGGTCGGCAAACAGGTCGATATTGCTCTCTTCGTCCTGGATCTTCTGCCAGACCTTCTCATCATAGTTTTTTATAAGCCCGTAGGCGTCGAGAATGTTTTCCCTGGCCAGGTGCAGCTGGGTCACGAGGATGTCATAGCAGCTGTTGAGCGCCAGGGCGGGGGTGGCGAAAAAGGCCGGACTGAGCGCATCCAGCTTTTCCTGGTATTTGTTTTCCTCCACCGGCTCGTCCTTCACGATGCGCCGGCTCATTTTTTCATAGAGGGGAAGCATGGGGAGGAGCAGAAGGGCGCTCCCGAGGTTGAAACAGGTGTTGGTGTTTGCGATCACTCCCGAATTGACAGTCCTGTTCCAGATCCAGTCGAGGAGTCCGAGACGGTGGGCGATCGCGACGAAGGCCAGCACGACGACGGTCTTGCAGAGATTGAAGAGGATATTGATGATGCCGACCCGTCTGGCATCCGGTTTGGCGCCGATCGAACATACGATGGCGGTCGTCACGCAGTCGCCGAGATAGACACCGGCGATGACAGGACAGATGCCGTGCCAGATCAGGAGCCCGGAGGAGGAAAAGGCCTGCAGGATACCGATGGTCGCGGAGGAACTCTGCAGCACGAAGGCGACGCCGGCGCCGGCCAGGTAGCCGAGGACCGGGTTATTGCCCAGGCCTGCGAACAGGTCCTGCACGAAGCTGGATTCCGTGAGCGTGCTGACGGCGTCCGTCATGTTCAAAAGCCCGGAGAAGAGGATGCCGAAACCGATGGCGATGCTGCCGATCTGGCGGGCGTTCCGCATGCGGCCGCTCATCAGAAGGACGATGCCGATGATCAGGGCAATCGGGGCGAGTGAGGAGGGCTTGAAGATCTGCAGCCAGGAGCCGCCTTCCGCATTCATATCCAGCAGACGGATGATCTGGCCTGTGACAGTCGTACCGACGTTGGCACCGACGATGATCCCCATGGACTGCCGGATGGTCAGAAGACCTGCGCCGACGAGGCCGGAGGTGATGACGATCGTCGCCGTGGAGGACTGAATGAGCGCGGTGACCGCAAGCCCCAGGAAAAATGCCTTGAACACGTTGTTCGTGACATTTTCCATGATCTGTTTGAGCGTGCCGGAGGAACTTTCCTTGAGTCCGTCGCCCATGAGCCTCATGCCGTACAGGAACATGGCGAGGCCGCCCAGCAGTGTCAGTACATTAAATATATTCATAATGTCTCCTCTCGAAGGAACACTGTGTACCCGAAATAGTGCAGGATCGTGTAGGATAAAAACAGGAAAAAGTCCTGAAAAACCCTCCCGCAGGGCGGATACAAGTGCGCATTCTGCCCTATGGATCCGGCAGCAGGAACCTGCTGCGGGATGGGGATCCCTGCAGGACCCGACAAAAAGGCAAAAATCACAGCTACAATACAGGAAGAGACTTTGTTTGTCAATACGGGGCGCGGTATGCTACAATATGCTCTGCAGAGCGCTGTACGCTATAATATGCACCTGGGAGGACATATGCGATGGCTGTAAAAAACGATATCGATATCACGATCGGCGGCAAGACGATCACACTCAGCGGCGTGGAGAGCGAGGAATACCTTCACGAGGTCGCGGCCTATCTGAATGAGAAGCTCAGAAATTTTTCCGATGACGCGGCTTACTGGAGGCTGCCCAACGATATGCGCAACGTGATGCTGCAGCTCAACCTGGCGGACGATTATTTCAAGGAGCACAGCCGGGTGCTGGCGCTGGAGGCGCAGGTGCAGGATCTCGAGGAGCATCGCGATCTCTCGGTGAAGACGATAGAAAAGATGCAGGGAGCGGCCCAGGAGGCTGCCTCCCGGATCAGTGCGCTGGAGACGGACGCGGCGGGGCTGCGGGACAAGGCCCAGCGGGCTGCCGCGGCAGAGACTTCGGCGACCAAGCGCTTCGGCGCGGAGAAGAGCCGCGCGGAGAAGCTCATGGAGGAAATGGATGCCCTCCGGCGCAGCAAGGCGGAGGCGGATAAGGCCGTGGAGCGGCTGCGGAAGGAGCTGGCGGATACCAGAGAGAGCCTGCAGGGAGAACTGGCAAAGACCAGGACAGACCTGGAGCAGAAGCTTGCGGATTCCGAGTCCCGGCGGACAAAGGAAGTGCAGGAGCTGCAGGGGCTGCGGCAGAAAGAGACGAAGGCCGCAGAGGAGCAGCGCCAGCGCGAGGTGAAAGAGATCCAGGGCCTCAGGCAGAAGGAAGCAAAGGCTGCGGAGGAACAGCGCCGGCGCGAGGTGGCGGAGCTCCAGGGGCTCAGGGAAAAGGAAGCAAAGGATCTCGAGGCCAGGCGCCTGCAGGAGGCGCAGGCGCTCCGCGAGCAGCATGAAAAGCAGCTTACGGCGGCCAGGGAGGAATCTGCGGCGAGAGCGAAAGCGCTTGAAGCCGCGAAGGAAGAGATCAAAAAGCTCAGGTCCGGGCTGGAGACCGCGGTTTCGAAGGGAGAAAATGCGCAGAAAAAGCTGGATGCGCTGGAGAAGTCCTTTGCGGACCGGCTGGCGGCGGATACGGAACAGTTCCGCCTGCAGGCGCAGAAGGCCGGGACAAAGCTGGAGCAGACACAGGAGGAGCTGGCCCTGCTGCAGGAGCAGGAGAGCGCCCGCAGACAGGCAGCGGCAAGAGTGCGCGCCTCTTTGCAGGATCTGGTGTCCCAGTACGGGCGCTTCGGGCAGTCGCTGGAGGAGGCCGCGGACCAGATGCGGTCTCTGGAGTGAATCGGCACAGGCGGCAGATGACCAGGTGCGGTCTCCGGTGTGAATCGGCGCAGGCGGCAGATGACCAGGTGCGGTCTCCGGTGTGAATCGGCGCAGGCGGCAGATGACCTGTCCGGCTGCATACTGCCATAAATGCGTGGAATCGTAAAAGTGAAAGCCGTGGCAGTGAAAGGCTATAAAAAAGAACCGGTGCCGGAAGTCTATTCCGGTGCCGGTTCTTTTTATCCTTTTTACAGGGCGTTTGTTTTACAGGCCGTTTGTTTTGCAGGTCCTGTGCCTTTGCTGACAGGATCGTCGGCCTTTCTGCATACAGGATCGACTCCGCCTTCCGCCGGCAGGATCAGTCGAGCTTCATATCCCCGTCCTTGATGAGTCCCATGCGGCGCAGCGGGATGGCGAACAGGGGGGTGAGGACTGCGGGCAGGACGAAGCAGATGAGCACAAGCCCCAGCCAGTCCATGCCGGTGACCGCGGTCTTCGTGCCCGCGGCAATGTCATTGATCCAGCCGGTGTAGACCCCGATCTGGCCGACCAGGCCGCAGGTGCCCATACCGGAGGAGACAGGGCTGCCGTTCATCTGCATGCGGAAGAGGCAGGTGGCGACGGGGCCGGTCACGGCGGAGGTCAGGATCGGCGGGATCCAGATCATGGGATTGCGGACGATATTGCCCATCTGGAGCATGGAGGTGCCGATGCCCTGGGAGACGAGGCCGCCCCACTTGTTTTCCTTAAAGGACATGAAGGCAAAGCCGATCATCTGGGCGCAGCATCCTGCGACGGCGGCGCCGCCTGCCAGGCATGTGAGTCCCAGCGCCGCGCAGATCGCGGCGGAGGAGATGGGCAGGGTCAGTGCGATCCCCACGACGACCGAGACGATGATGCCCATCAGGAAGGGCTGCTGGTTGGTCGCCCACATGATGATATTGCCGATGCTGGATGCCGCCTTGCCGATCGCGGGCGCGATCAGGGCGGAGAGGCCTACGCCGGCCAGAATGGTCACGAGCGGGGTCACCAGAATATCGACGCGGGTCTCCTTGGAAACGGCTTTGCCGAGCTCCGAGGCGATGATGGCGATAAAGAGGACGGACAGGGGACCGCCCGCACCGCCGAGCTGGTTTGCCGCCGATCCGACAGTCACGAGGGAAAAGAGCACGAGCGGGGGGGCCTGCAGGGCATAGCCGATGGCGACGGCCATGGCCGGCCCGCTCATGGCGGATGCGTACGCACCTACGTCAACGAGGGCGGAGATACCGAACTGGGTCCCAAGGGTATTCAGGATCGTCCCGATCAGCAGGGAGGCGAAGAGACCCTGTGCCATGGCGCCGAGCGCATCGATGCCGTACCGTCTCGCCGAGATCACGATGTTTTTGCGGGCGAGAAAGCCCTGTCTGCTCTTATTGGTCTTTGCCATTTCTTTTTTCCTTTCCTGTTTTGATGTTCAAGTCCCGGGACTGCAGAGAAGGATTCTCTAAAGATCTGAAGAGTCTAAAGATCTGAAGAGTCTAAAGATCTGGAGAGTCTAAAGATCTGAAGAGGGTCCTGTGCGATAATAAAAGATGGAACGACCTGGTCTTTACATGTTCTTTGGACAGCTGTCTTGTCAGGTGTCCTTTCAGACGTATCTTATGCAGGGACCGCCGTTTTGTCAAGGAGGGGGTAAAGAAGGAATTGTCCTTTCTGCTGTACAAGTGCGTTCTGTATAAGTGCGTTCTGTACAAGTGTGTTCTCACCATTTCACCCGGGGTCTCTGAAGATCACGCAGAAACTTACAATTATCCATATCGGAGATACTTTTGTTTATTGCATTTCCGGGGCGTTTTGGTCAAAATGTCATAAGGTGGAAATACAGCCGGCCCGGCAGAAGAAGATGCTGACCGGCAGTGTTTGAACCGGGACAAAATATGGCGTCCCGCAAGACGCCGGCAGGCTGGCCATCTGCAGCAAAACTAACTGCAGGAAGGAGGATATGGCGTGGATAAGCAGATAAACGGAAATCGTGAGGCGGTGGAAAGGGCGGTCACAGCACTGGTGCAGTACGGACTGCGGACAGGACTGATCGAGAGGGAGGACGCCGATTTTGCGGCAAACAGTGTCTTTGCCCTTCTCCGGATGGATCCGGAAGGCGGGTACGAGTCTGCTGTTTCCGGCGGTCCGGAGGATTTTGAAACGATGGAGGCGGACCGGGAAGCCGCGCCCGCTGACAGGGACCTTATCGGTTCCGGGACCGGGGATCCGGGCGGGGAGCTCTTCCGGATCCTGCAGGTGCTTCTCGACGATGCCGTCGCGCGCGGCATCATTGACGGCGGCATTACGAGCAGGGACCTTTTTGACACGAAGATCATGGGCTGCCTGACCCCCCGTCCGTCCGAGGTGGTCGTGCAGTTTCTCGGAAGGTACAGAAAATCCCCCCGGGAGGCGACAGATTTCTTTTATAAACTGAGCCAGGACAGTGATTACATCCGCCGGTACCGGATCGTGAAGGACAAAAAGTGGATCGCCCCGACCCGCTACGGCGACCTGGATATCACGATCAACCTCTCCAAGCCGGAGAAGGATCCCAGGGCGATCGCGGCTGCACTGACGAAAAAGCAGGGAGATGCCTATCCGAAATGCCTGCTCTGCAGCCAGAATGTCGGCTATGCAGGCCGGCTCGACCATCCTGCCCGGCAGAATATCCGGCTCATTCCCCTGAAGCTGGCGGAAGAGCAGTGGTTCATGCAGTACTCGCCCTATGTCTATTATAATGAGCACTGCATCGTCCTCTCCGGCGAGCACCGCCCCATGAAGATCGAGCGGGCGACCTTCGAGCGCCTTTTTCAGTTTATTCAGAAGTTCCCGCACTACACCATCGGTTCCAACGCGGACCTGCCGATCGTGGGCGGATCAATCCTGACGCACGAGCACTATCAGGGCGGCTGCTATACCTTCGCCATGGCAAAGGCACCCTGCAGGGAGGAGGTCAGCTTTGCACAGTATCCGGACGTCCGGGCGGGGATCGTGGACTGGCCGATGTCGGTCCTGCGTCTCGACGGCAGAGATCCCGCGGAGATCGTAGAGCTTGCGGACAGGATCCCGACTGCCTGGCGCGGCTATACGGATGAGGAGGCGGGCGTGCTGGCTTTCTCCGGCGGGGAGCCCCACAACACGATCACTCCGATCGCCCGCATGCGCGGGGAGGAGTTTGAACTGGACCTGGTCCTTCGCAACAACCGGACGTCGGAGGAGTTTCCGCTGGGGATCTTCCACCCCCACCAGGAGCTGCACCATATTAAAAAGGAGAACATCGGCCTGATCGAGGTCATGGGACTGGCGGTGCTGCCTGCCCGCCTTCTGGGAGAGATGGACCTGCTGGCGTCTATGATCATGGACGGAAAGGACCTGCGTGCAGACGAAGTGATCCGGGCGCACGCGGACTGGGCGGAGGATTTCCTGAAAAAGTACCCGGTCTATGCGCCGCAGGCGCTGGCCGCTGTGACGGATCCGTCCGAAAGGGCAGACCTGCGCAGGAGGCTTGACCACATCATCGAGGAGGAGATCGGCCTGGTCTTCGCCAGGGTTCTCGAGCACTGCGCTGTCTTTGCGGACAGCCCGGCGGGCCGCGCACAGTTTGACCGCTTTATCCGCTCGGTCTGATGGGTCCTTCATCGCCCAGTACCCGAGACTTGATAAAAAATTATATGGAGATTTTACGGATAGTGATTATAATATGGTATCAGGGTCAAAAGCCCCGAACCCACGGGCTGCTGAACAGATACGATGAAATACAGAAAGGCGGGAAATCATTATGACGATTCTGGTAACAGGCGGAGCCGGATTTATCGGAAGCCACACCGTGGTAGAGCTTCTGGATGCAGGGTATGATGTCGTGATCGCGGACAACCTCTACAATGCCAAAGAGATGGTAGTGGACCGGATCGAGCAGATCGCCGGAAGGCGGCCGAGATTTTATCGGCAGGATATCTGCGACCGGGCGGGGCTGGAGGCGATCTTTGAAAAGGAGAGCATCGATGCCGTGATTCATTTTGCCGGTTACAAGGCGGTCGGCGAGTCCACGCAGAAGCCGATCGAGTACTACCGCAACAACCTGGACTCAACCCTGACGCTCTGCGACGTGATGCGGGACCACGGCTGCAAAAAGATCGTTTTCTCCTCCTCGGCGACTGTCTACGGGGATCCGGCTTTTGTGCCGATCACCGAGGACTGCCCGAAAGGCATCACCACCAATCCCTATGGAGAGACAAAATCCATGCAGGAGCGCATCCTGACGGATATCTGGCGCGCGGACAGGGAGTGGCGCGTCATGCTTCTGCGCTATTTCAATCCCATCGGCGCCCATAAGAGCGGCCTGATCGGGGAGGATCCCAAGGGCATTCCCAACAACCTCCTCCCCTATGTGGCGCAGGTGGCATCCGGAAAGCTGGAGAAGATCCATGTTTTCGGAAACGATTACGATACTCCCGACGGCACGGGCGTGCGGGATTATATCCACGTCGTCGACCTGGCGAAAGGACATGTGAAAGCCATCGAGGGGATGGAGAAGCTCGAGGGCGTAAACATCTTCAACCTCGGCACCGGAATCGGATACAGCGTGCTCGACATTATCAAGGCCTTCTCCGCAGCCTGCGGAAAGAAACTGCCCTATGTCATTGATCCCCGCCGTCCCGGCGATATCGCGACCTGCTATTCGGATCCCACAAAGGCAAAGGAAGTCCTGGGCTGGGTCGCCGAGAAGACCCTTGCGGACATGTGCGCTGACGGCTGGCGCTGGCAGTCGCAGAATCCGGACGGATACGCAGATGTCTGAAAAGGATCGCAAAAGAATTGCAAAAGAAGAAAAACGGAGTAATATAAAGATGGTTGTTTATGCCCTGCGGGAAACCGCGGGGCGGCCGGTGTTTCTGATCCCGGAGGAGATCCTGACAGGAACGGTGACGTTCAGGCAGGAAAATCACAGAACGGAATCATTTTAGAAAAGCGGAATCGTTGTTGGAATCATTGTTGGAATCGTTGTAAAGAGGAAAAGAGGATGAAGAAAGGAAACCGGATCCGGAAAAATACACGGAGGCTTGCAGCTGTTCTCATCGCTGCTGCCATGTGCGTGATGGCGGCGGGATGCGCGGGTGCTTCGGCTTCCGGCGCGGGCAGTGCGTCCGGGCAGGAAACGGTACAGGCGGATACGGCGGTATCCGCTGCTGCAGTGTCGACATCTTCAGAGGCCGGGCAGGACGGGCAGGTCTCCACGTCCGCAGCGGCACAGGAGGCCGGGGCAGACAGGACAGCAGAGGCTGCTGCGGGAGAGACGGCCTCTCAGGAAGCTGCGGAGGCAGATACAGCCCGTACAGGTGCGGCAGCGGCAGCAGGGACAGAGGAAGCCGCAGCGGCGGCGACCGGTGAGGCAGCCGCAGAGGAGGCGACAGCGCAGGAAGCCGCATCTGCCGGGGAGACACAGGAGCCCGCGGAGGACCGCATCACCTTCGATGGAGAGACTGACCTCGAATACAATGCGCGCCAGATCCTGGAGGCGGATGAAAGTATCACCCGGGAGGGAGCGCTCGGTATAGCTGCCTACCTCTGGCAGATGGGGTTCGGCCGGATGAGCGGATATCCTTCGATCAGCGAAGTAGATGGCGGGAAGGTCCTGACAGTCTTTGATACCGACGGGCTCTTCTACAATATTTTCCTTACGCCGGAAGGAAAGATCCAGGAAGTGGAGGATGTGGAGGGCAATGAGCTCATCACACTGGGAACCAAAGCCGGGGAACTGGTCAAGCCTCCGATCTCCGGGGCGGACGTGATCGCCCTGCTGGAGGAGTGGAAAAGCCACGGCGGGCACAGCCAGGTCGTATCCGCCTATAATCAGTATGCCGGGGACTGGGGACGCAGCAGGATGAGCAGTGATGACCTGTGGTGCTCCGAGACGGTGAGCGCGGCTTATGCGGCGCTGGGCGTGGCCGACAAGATCGGCGGGATGGCCAGCAACGGCAATACCTATGAAAAAAATGCCCGGTCGATCGGAGCCTGGGTCAGCGGAGGAGGCTATATTCCCTCCACGGGAGACATCCTGATCACCCACGACTCCAACGGCGAACGCCACACAGCCTGTGTCGTGAGCTGTGACGGCGGCACGATCCAGACGATCGCCGGCGGAGGCAGCAGTATCCATCACAGCTCGATCTCCGTCGGATCCGGCAGGATCACCGGCTTTGTCGTCCCTGAATGGTGAGAAAACGCTGCGGTCTGCGCCCTCGAAAGGACCCGGACCGTAACGGGGAAAACCATCCGGGGATTTGACCTTTTACAGGAAAGATCTGAATGATCTATCGTTGTGCAGTGACCGAAAGACGCATGAGGCGTTTATGAACAGAACAAGACCCCGGTTGATCCGGGCTGTGCGGGGGATCGTTTTTTTGTGTATCCTGGCGGCAGTCGTCCTGTATCTGGACGGGGCCCTGAAGCTGGTACAGGAGGACAATCTCTCCCCGCGCTATTATAAATATCCGGAGGGCACCTTTGACGCGGCCTTTCTGGGGGCTTCCCTTGTGATGTATGGGATCTACCCCATGGAACTGTATGAGGAGTACGGTATCGCCGCCTATAATCTGAGCACGGGCAACCAGTCGCTCGAAGCCTCCTATTATCTCGCGAAGGAAGTGATCGAAAAGGATCATCCTTCGCTTATTGTGTTGGACTGCAGCCGTGCCCTGGACGACGAGGAGTCGATGGAGCCCCAGTATATCCATTATCTGACGGATACCATGCCCTATCTGAACAGGAACAGGATCGAGATGATCCGGGAACTGTCGGCGGAAGGAGAAGACACGAAGCCCCTGTTGTTCCCCCTGATCGCCTTCCACTCCCGCTGGCAGGAGCTGACCTTTGAAGACGCGCTCCCGCAGACCAAGGGAATGGTGTACGGCGCGAAAGTCACCGGGCGCGTCGAGGTATCGCAGCCCTTTAAGGCGGCAAAGATCACGCCCCATGTCCTGACAGACACTTCCCGCCTCTACATTGAAAAGACGATCGAGCTCTGCAGGGACAATGACACACAGATCCTGCTTCTGACCATGCCCGTGATCGGCCGGAACAAGTTTTTTGATCAGCACGGGTTCAATCTGCGCGCGAGTGCCGCCGCGGAGGTCGCGCAGCTCGCAGAGGAGAACGGTGTTCTGCACGCCAATTACCTCGGCCAGGTCGAGGAGCTGGGGATGGACCTGCAGACGGATGCCTATGACGGAGAACATCTGAACCGATGGGGCGCCCGGAAGATGACCCGCGTCCTCGGACAATATATCAGAGACCATTTCGAGATCCCTGACCGAAGGGGCACCGGCGGCATCTATGCGCAGATCGAGGAGGATCTGGCCCTGTATCCGGTCAACCGGATGAAGGATTCCCTGCGCCGGTCACTGTTTCTGCGCGATTACGCCGCGACCCTGGCCAGCGATGCCTTTACGGAGCCGGTGGAGGACGCAGTCGTGCTCGTCACCCTGAACGGGAAGGTGGACAGCGAGATCCTGACAGAGGAGGACGCCGCCCCCCTGCAGAGCTTCGGACTGCAGCAGAACCTGCATGACTGGCAGGGCCACGCATATCTCGCCGTGATCGACGGCGGAGAAGTTATCTATGAATCCCCGCAGGAAAAGTTCAGAGATTTTACGGACTCCTTCTCCGGCAGCTCCGGAAAAGTGGACTACGAGGTCACCAGCGGACGTGTCGATGAGGAGACCGGCGAGATCCACAGCGCCGCTGCCATCACGGTAAACGGTCTCTCCTATGCGACCGCAGACAGAGGTCTTCACTTCGCCGTCTTTCAGAAATCCACCGGGGACCTGCTCGACGAGTGCTGGCTCAATATTTTTTCCCGCGCCCTGAACTGTACCCACGACAACCACTAAAATCCCCTTTAGAAGAGGCATCTGCATGGCATTTTTTTCCTGGCAGTTTATTTTGTTTCTGACGGTCTCCGTGACAGTCTATTACATCATCCCGGCCAGATTCCAGTGGCTTGTCCTGCTGGCGTCCAGCGCCTGGTACTATCTGGTCGGCGGCGGCGCCCGCGCGGCCGTCTTTGTCGCGGTCACTGTCGTGACGACGTGGGGAGGAGCCCTTTTGATGGACCGGATCCCGGAGCAGATGGACAAAAAAGGTGCCGGATCCGTGGATGAGGAGGGGAAGCCCCGCCGTCTCTCCCGCGAGGAAAAAAAGGCCCGCAAGGCTCTCATACAGAAAAAGAAGCGCCGGATCATGGTCCTGGTGCTGCTTCTGAATTTCGGTATCCTCGGGGTCGTGAAATACGGAAACTTCGTGACGACGAACCTGAACGGACTATTTTCCCGTTTCCAGGCGGGAAACCGGATCCCCGTGGTGGATTTCCTTCTGCCGCTGGGCATTTCCTTCTACACATTCCAGTCGATGGGATACCTGATCGACGTCTGCAGAGGCAAGTACCGGGCAGAGAAAAATCTCTTGAAGCTTGCCCTTTTCACCTCTTATTTTCCCTCGATCCTGCAGGGACCGATCAACCGCTATGACGACCTGGCGCAGCAGCTGTACGCGCCGCATTCCTTCGAGGACAGACAGTTCCGCGAGGGGATCCTGCGCATGCTCTGGGGCTTTTTCAAAAAAATGATCATCGCCGAGCGTGCCGCGGTCATCGTCAATG
>JAFWDM010000075.1 GCA_017513005.1 Lachnospiraceae bacterium | reverse complement strand
GAGGATGATCAGGTTCTTCTTGCGGCCGTTCAGGTACAGGTACCCGTCCTCGTCCATGTAACCGAGATCGCCGGTGCAGAGCCAGCCGTCCTCTGTGAGCGCTTCCGCGGTCAGCTCCGGATCATTGATGTAGCCCATCATCACAGAGGGGCTTTTGACCTGGATCTCCCCGTCGACGAACCGGATCTGGCAGCCGCGGACAGGCCTGCCGACAGACGCGATCTTGTCCATATTTCCGTAATCGGGCGCCGAGATCTTCGGGGCACACTCCGTCATGCCGTAGCCCTGTCCCGTGACGACCCCCAGCTCTGCGAGCCCCTGTGCCAGCGTTCCGGACAGGTAGCCGCCGCCGCTGACGATCTTGTGCAGCCTCGATCCCATGATCTGGGACTTGAGGAAGTCCAGATCCTGCTCCGGGTGCTTCTTCGCGGCGATCGACACGCGGGTCAGCAGCATCTTGGCCATCATGGGCACGATCCGCATCATGGTCGGCTGGAAGAGGTCGATATAGTAGAGGAACTTGGAAATATCGTCGCAGAGGCAGAGCGTACTTCCGTAGCGGAGGATCAGCAGCAGGTCCCCGCTGATGCAGAAGACATGGTGGATGGGCAGTACACTCAGGCAGGTCTCCCGCGCATCGTCCGAGCTGAACATATTGTCGAGGAGATTCGCATGGGAGAGCATGACGCCCTTTCCGTGCCCGGTCGTCCCCGACGTAAAGATCACGACCGCACAGTCTCCGGGCTCGGCGAAATAGTCGAACTTCGGCACCCGGTACTCCCTGTGGATCTGGGGTGCGGAAAAATGATGCTTCCGCTGCTGGATGCAGATGATCTCCTTGACACAGTCACAGGCCTCCAGCAGATACTCCGCCTCACTCAGATATTCGTAGTCAAAAAAGACGATGTCCGCCTCCGCCCGGTTCAGGTTCTCGACAAAGGCCTCTTTGCTGAGCTGGACATCCAGAGGGATCGCCACACTCCCCGCCGCTGCGACGCCCATCAGGACCGTCAGGTACTCATAGCTGCACTTTCCGATCAGGGCGGCATGGAGCCGCTTTCCCAGCTCTCCGCACCTGTTCATGGTCCAGTGCGAGACAGCGCGCGTGTCCATCGCGAAAGTCCGGTACCCCTTCTCATAGACGATCCCGTCCTTTTCGTACCGGATAAAAACCTGGTTCTCATAATCCAGCGCTGCTGTCTCCAGCAGGTCTCCGAGGGTATGAATATTTTCCTTTGTGATCATAGTAATCTCCTTCTTTGCCGGGGTATCGAGGGACAGCCCCCATGATGCGCTTTCCGCTGCCGGAAGGGCAGATACCCCTGCCAATACAAATTTCGCACTGCGAAATATACGGGTAAAAAAAAGAATCCTTCCCGCATAGCCATACACCGGTTCCGGTGCAATGACAGGAGCAGTATAGCGCAGATCTATTTATTTCGCAATACGAAATATGTATAGAAACGAGTACACACTCATATATTTATGGAAAACCGTTGCACCATAGAAAGGGTTTACAGGAAAGGGTTTACAGAGTCATCACATCTCGTCGAAATACTCTTTCATCTTTTTGAGGAGCTCGATGAGCTTGACAGTATCCTCGAGACCCAGCGCTTCGTACAGACCGCTGTAGTGCCTGCGGATCTCCTCCCGCCTGCCGATCACTGTCCGCACACCCTTCGGCGTGATCCTGACCAGGACCCTCCTTCTGTCCTCCGGGTCCTGCTCCCGGCGGATCAGTCCCTTCTTCTCCAGCATTTTCAGGATATCCGTCATACGGCCGGGCACCAGATCCAGCTTCTCTGCGAGATCCCCCGGGTGAATATCCTCGACCTGGCGCACCAGAAAGGTAAGCACCGCATTTTCCCCCCGGAGGCTCTCCAGGAGGACCGCGTTTTTCTTATTTCCGACGATCTCAAAAAAGACGTTATAGAGCTGCTCTCCATAGGGCATGCTCTCTGTATTTATCGGATCTGACAGCATTTTCTCTCCCTTATTTTTCTCTTTATACTTATTCTTCTCCTTATTCCTCTTCTTTTATCTGTCTTCGGCCGGTCTTACAGCAGATAATCTGCAAGCACATAATTGCTCACGTCAACGCCTCTCTGCGTAAGCCGCACTCCATCCTCCGTAGGGATGATGACACCCTGTCTGATCTGTTTTTGGAGCACCTCTCCATACACGTCTTCGATCTGCTTTCCGAAGCGGGACGCAAACGCTGTTCTGCTAACGCCCGCTGTCATGCGCAGCCCCAAAAACATGAACTCCTCCATCTTCTCCCGCTCCGTGAGGCGGTGCAGATCCGTACGAACGGCCAAGATGTCCGGGATCGCCATAGCCCGGACATATTCCTGTAAGTCCCTTGTATTGGAAAACCGCATGCCGCCTGCACAGGAGGCCGCTCCGATTCCGAATCCAAGGTACTCCTGCCCCGTCCAATAGCCCGTATTGTGCCTGCATGCCCGGCCCGGCTTTGCATAGTTGGATATTTCATATTGCCTGTAACCTTTTCCGGCCAGATACTCCCCGGTAAAACGATACATCTGCCGGTCCGTCTCTTCCTCGGGGACAGGCGGCAGGTCTCCGGATTCGTACATAGCTGAAAAGGGTGTCCCCGGCTCGATGATCAGACTGTAGGCGGAAATATGCTCCGGTCCCCAGCCGACAGCCTCGGCGAGGGTATCTGACCAGTCCCGGAAAGTCTGCCCGGGCAGGGCGCTCATCAGATCGATGTTGATGTTTTCAAACCCGGCTTTTCTCGCCAGCTGAAAAGCCTCCCTCGCCTCCTCCACCGTGTGGATCCTTCCCAGAAGCTTCAGTTCCCCGTCATGCATGGCCTGCACGCCGATCGACAGGCGGTTGATGCCCATCTCCCGCATGGCACGGAGCTTTTCCGAATCCGCTGTTCCCGGATTCATCTCAAGGCTGATCTCTGCATCCCTGGGCACGCAGAATCGTTCATGCAGCGCATCCAGAATGGCGTCCAGCTGGCGCTCTTCCAGGATGGACGGCGTCCCCCCGCCGAAAAAGATGGTTTCGACCGGTGTGCCGGGGGGGCAGTCCCCCTGGTGCATGATCTCACAGAGCAGGGCATTTACATATCGTTCTCTTGTTTCCTCTCCCTGCGGCATCGATAAAAAGTCACAGTAGAGGCATTTTCTGACACAAAACGGAATGTGGAGGTAGATCCGGACGCCTGCGTCCTTCTGAAAAAACTCTTGCATGTTTTCTGAATAGTTCAAGACTCGCCCGCGAGTCTTGCGCACGTATCCCACGACTGAAGTCACGGTATTGCGCGATGAAGAATAAAAATGCACCGGGAGGCAGTCCCCCCCGGTGCACTCTCCGGCTGCGCCCGCCGCAGGAATCACTGCGTATCGAGCTTGAGAACATTCATGAAAGCCTCTTTGGGGATCTCTACGCTGCCGACGGTCTGCATGCGCTTTTTGCCCTCTTTCTGCTTCTCCAGAAGCTTCTTTTTGCGGGAGATATCTCCTCCGTAGCACTTGGCCAGGACGTCCTTGCGCATCTGGCGGACAGTCTCGCGCGCGATGACGCGGCCGCCGACTGCAGCCTGGATCGGGACGTCGAAGAGCTGGCGCGGGATCTCGTCCTTGAGCTTCTCGCACATTTTGCGGCCGCGCTCGTAGGCGCCGTCCGCATGGACGATAAAGGAGAGAGCGTCGACGGGTTCCTTGTTGACGAGGATATCCATCTTGACCAGCTTCGACTCCTCATAGCCCTTGAGCTCGTAGTCAAAGGAGGCATAGCCGCGGGACCGGGACTTCAGCGCGTCAAAAAAGTCGTAGATGATCTCGTTGAGCGGCAGTTCATACTTGAGGACCGCGCGGGTCGTCTCGATGTAGTCCGTGCTGATGTAGCGGCCGCGGCGCTCCTGGCAGAGCTGCATGATGGGACCGATGAACTCGGTCGTGACCATGATCTCCGCATTGACGATGGGCTCCTCCATGCGGTCGATCGCAGTGGGCTCGGGAAGGTTCGAGGGGTTGGTGAGCTCCATCATGGTGCCGTCGGTCTTATAGACCTTGTAGACGACACCGGGGGCCGTGGAGATCAGGTCCAGATCGTACTCGCGCTCAAGCCGCTCCAGGATGACCTCCATGTGCAGAAGGCCCAGGAACCCGCAGCGGAATCCGAAGCCCAGGGCGAGCGACGTCTCGGGCTCGAAAAAGAGGGAGGCATCGTTGAGCTGGAGCTTTTCCAGCGCGTCGCGCAGGTCGGGATACCGGGGGGTCTCGGAAGGGTAGAGGCCGCAGTAGACCATGGGCTGGGCGCCCTTGTAGCCGGGCAGGGCCTCCTCGCAGGGGCGGGCGCTTTCCGTCACGGTGTCGCCCACGCGGGCGTCCCGGATGTTTTTGATGGAGGCGGTAAAATAGCCCACCATGCCGGCGGAGAGCTCGTCACAGGGGATGAACTGGCCGGGGCCGAAATAGCCGACCTCGACCACCTCGGCACCCGCGCCGGTCGCCATCATTTTCACCTTCATGCCGCGGCGAAGCCTCCCGTCCCGCAGGCGGCAGAAGACGATGACGCCCTTGTAGGAATCATACAGGGAGTCAAAGATGAGGGCCTTGAGGGGCGCGTCCGCATTGCCGTCCGGAGCGGGGATATTGGTGATCACCGCCTCCAGGACATCCTCTACGCCCAGCCCCTGCTTGGCCGAGATGAGGGGCGCCTCCGAGGCGTCGAGGCCGATGACGTCCTCGATCTCCTCCCGCACCTTCTCCGGTTCCGCGGAGGGCAGGTCGATCTTGTTGATGACCGGAAAGACGTCGAGGTCATGCTCCAGCGCCAGGTAGACATTGGCCAGGGTCTGTGCCTGGATGCCCTGGGTGGCGTCCACGACGAGGATCGCCCCGTCACAGGCCGCCAGGGACCTGCTGACTTCATAGTTGAAGTCGACATGGCCCGGCGTGTCGATCAGGTTGAAGATGTACTCCTCTCCGTCGCGTGCGGTATAGACCAGCCGGACTGCCTGGGATTTGATCGTGATGCCGCGCTCACGTTCCAGGTCCATGTTGTCGAGGACCTGGTCCTGCATCTCGCGGCTCGTCAGAAGCCCGGTTTTCTCGATCATCCGGTCCGCCAGAGTGGACTTGCCGTGGTCGATGTGTGCGACGATGCAGAAATTTCTGATTTTATCCTGGGTGATTTCTTTTTTCATAATGTGGTTTTCATATATACCTGTAAAGATCATGACCGGGAGCCCCCCGGCCGCAGGGTACAGCCGGGGCAGCTGAAAAGGTCACTCATTTTCCTTCAGATAGACCGATACACGGCTCTGAATGATATCGCAGACATCCGCGGCGCTCTTCTGGCCTGCAAAAAAGGCCTCCGCCTCCTCCTGAATGATATTGAGCACATCCTGCTCCCCGTTGACGGAGAAGCTCAGGCCGTCCAGAATCTTCATGAGGGCCTGGATATCTTTTTCGCCGAATTCAGGCAGGCTGTCAAGCCCGTACTGCGCTGCGGGATCCTCCTGCTCCATGGCATCGGGAGTATCCACATCCGCGCCTTCGATGATCACTTCCTCGGAATCCGGCGAAGCCTGATCCGCTTCGAAATCCTTGAGGTACGCCTCATATTCCTCATGCGTCCCGTTGAAGTCCTCCTCCGGGGTCGGCTTATTGGTGAGGTCCTCGGACTCCTCGATCTGAACGTCCATGCCTTCCGTCGCTTCTGTGACGGATTCCCCCGTCGCTCCTGTCATGGACTCCTCCGATGCAGGGGAACTCTCCTCTGCGGCATCAGCGTCCTGATCGCCTTTACCTGTCTCTCCGTTCATCTCACGCACGTAGGCCTCATACTCCTCCTGCTGCGCCTTGAGGTCTTCGATGATCGCCTGTCCCTGGGCCTCGATCGCCTTCCGGCTGATCGGAAGGCCGCTGTCCATGGACATCTGGTATTCCGGAAGAAGGAAACGGCGCACGAAGTTCCAGCAGCCGTCCACATCGGATGCACTGCTGCTGATTGCCAGCTGCATGGTCGCAGCGACAGAAGGGCCCTGGTTTTCCGCAGCCGGGAATCCGGTGACGGTCACATTCACATCGCCGTAGAGCTGCCTGGTCATGAAATAATAGTCATAGGCAGATCCGATGTACTGGATCCCCAGGAGTGCCTTGTCCCCCAGATACTGCGTATAAATGTCCTGATACTGCTCCTCGTTCAGAGCCGCGGGGAAGCTCTTTACAAAGGACAGAAGTTCTTCAAAGTCCTTGTTGTTAAAATCGCAGGTATGTTTTTCCCGGTCAATGAACTGGTCGCCGGAGAACTCGATCGCGGAGCTGAAGATCGACGCACGGTCCATAACGCCGAAAAGCTGTGAAGGCTCGAGGCCGATACTCTGCCCGATCTCCTTCGCCTTTGCGATCGTGAGGTCCTTTCCGTCCCCGATATATTTTGTCTTGCCCGCGACGCCGGTGACTGAGAAACCCGGAACCGCCACATACATCTTTCCGTCGGTCCTAAAGGCATCCACGATGTTCTGCATGAAGCCGTCCCGTTCAATATCCGGATCCGCCTCATACAGGGACGTAAGATCCATAAATACACCCTTCGAGATATAGCTCTTGACAGGCATGTAATCGGAGAGGACCATGATGTCCGGAGTATTGCCGGAGATTATGTCCGTGTTCATACGGGACAGGCCCGTGGGGCTTTCATAGCTGTCGTCCGCCAGATCGTACTGGCTGTAATCGACGAGGGTGATCCTGAAATCCTCATTCTCTTTGTTGAACTGGATGACCTGGCTGCGCGTTTCATAGTCGATATAGTAGCCGCCCAGCGTCAGCTGCTTTTTCTCCTTGACGTCCTTGGGGTCCACCGGCTCCAGGAGATAGGTGTTCTGGGAGACGTCCGTGCCGTAGGCCTGGATAGCAAGCTTTCCGTCTCCCGCCTCGATCACCCTGGTGACTCCCTGTGCGTCGAGGTCGGAATTCACGAAATTGACAACAGGCGTGATCTTGTCACTGCCCTGCTTGACCCCGTAGATCCCGTCTTCCGCGGCAAGATACAGATCATACTCCGTGCCGGGGAACATGGTCGCGCCGGTGAGGGCGGAAGGAAGGACCAGGCTCTGCGCAAAGTCGCCCTTGCCGGCATCATAGCGCAGGACCTTCAGACCGCTTCCGGAGGACTCGTCTGTCATCAGCACTGTGCCGTCCGGCAGGACATAGAGCATCCCTGTCAGATCCTGTGACTTCATCCGGCACACATGTTCCACGAAAGAGCCGTCCGATACAGAATACTTGTCTATGCCCTCGGAACTGTTGACGAAGATGCCCTCTTCGGACACGGAGATGGAATCGATATAATAATATTCACTTTCTTCAGGCTCTTCCACAGCTGCTTTCCAGATCTCTTTGCCGTCTTTTGACACACAGCTGAGTTCATAAGTGGCGGTGGCATCTTCGCTCAGAGAATCCATCACACCTTCATCGAGCTCCTGGCCTTCATCGAGAGAAAGCTCATAATCCAGGGCGGGAGAATTTCCGTAGGTCACAAGCCCCAGATAATAATTGCCGTCCCGGTAAGCCGCCGCCGTGATCTCTGCCTCCGAAGCCGTATCCTTCGCATTGTCCACCGAGTAGGGCATCGCCTGGAATTCACTGCCGTCCGTCCGGAACCGCACCAGTTCATATCCGCTGAGCCCGTCGCCCTCATAACTGTAATTGAACCCGTAAAACCAACCGTCCTCCACGGCAAGGATCTGGAGCCCGTCCGCACTGAAATCCTCATCGGACAGCTTGACCTCCTGTGTCTTCGCAACGCCGTCCTTGATCGTGATCGCCGGCATGGAAAGACTCCCGTCCTCCGCCTTCGCGGCCCCGCTTCCGGAGCCGCCGGAACCGGAGCCCTTTCCGGAACCGCCTCCGCAGGCCGCAAGGGAGAGCAGCATGCAAATGCTGATCAGAACCGCTGCAAAACGTCTGCTGCTTTTTCTCATTTCTTTTCTTTCTCCATTTCTTCTGTATCGTTCTTTAGTGGAACGATATTTCTGTATCAATATTTTCTATATCAATTTTTTCTGTATCGCTGATTTATGTCCGACAGTAGATCTGCCTTCCTCTTTCTTTCAAATCCCCGGCAGACCCTCGTCCGTCCGCTCATCTGCGCTGCCGTCCTCCGGCGGGCCTTCTTCTATAAAGGTGTCTACACTGCCGTCCTCCGGCGGGCCTTCTTCCGTGTACTCTCCTGCGCCTGCAGCCAGCGGGCCTTCTTCTGTACAGGCGTCTGCACTGCCGTCCTCCGGCAGGCCTTCTGCCATGTGCCCGTCTGCCCCGGTATCCGTCAGGGCCTCCTCTCCATGGCCCGGGACATCTTCTGCGTTTGAAAGACTCGCTTTTGCAGGTCTTCCATAGATGCGTTCGGACTGCCGGTCATAGATCCTGTCCCGGATGTATTTCACGCCGTCTCCCAGCGTCCAGCTCCTGTGGGTAGCATACCAGAGAAGCAGGTACAGCAGGAAAAGGAAGGGCCCGAACCGCAGGACAAGCGACAGGACCGCCAGCGGGATCAGGACATCCTCCCAGGCAAGTGCGACATTTTCCCAGTAAGGATAACGGATCGCTGCTGTCTGCATACTGCGGACCCCCGGCTGTGCGACCATCGAGGCCAGCCGCAGCGTATCGTAGCGGGAGGTATTATCCACGATCGTCACCTGCGTTCCGGAATACCCCGCCTGACTCATCCGGCTGCGCACCAGACGCAGGGCATAGCCCGAAACCGGCTCCGGCAGGACGATCTCATAGCAGCTGATCCGGCTGCGGTTGACTTCTTCCGCCTCCTCCGCGCTTTCATCCCCGCCCTTGTAATTTCCGCTGCCCGTCCCCCCGGAGGGTCTGTCGAGGTCTACGCTGTCCTCGTCATCTTCCGGCTCTTCGGACTTCTCCGGTTCTTCGGACTTTTCAGGCTTTTCCGACTCATCCACCCCGGTATCTTCAGCGGATTCTTCCGCTCCCGTGTCTTCCCCGATCGTATCGGAAAGGGCAAGAGAACCGGCCGGAACCGGGGGTGCATAGGCTGCAGTCCGCGGCACCCCCGCAGGGACTTCGCCGAAAGCAGCGCGGCTGCCCGGATCGCCCGCAGGGACTGCGCCGGAAACCGTGCGGCTGCCCGGATCGCCCGCAGAGACTTTGCTCAAAGCAGCGAGGCTGCCCGGATCGCCCGCGGGCACGAAAGCGCCGGACATATCCATATCATCCTCGTCCTCTTTTGTATCCGAAGTGCCTCCGACTCCCGACTCCGTATATTTACACAGCGAATCATAGGACATGAAGATCATGTAATCCCCCATGCCGGATTGCCTGTAGAAACGTTTCTCCGGACGCCGGAAGACTCCCGCAATGTAGTGCGGCACGCCATCGATCTCGACCGAAAGTCCCACCACATAGGGGGACCCGAACAGTCTCCAGGCTGTCGCGTCATCCAACAGGATCCTGTCCTGCATCAGGTCGTCCTGTGAAAAATAGTAGCCGCTCATCAGGTCGAGCGGATGAAAATTGAAGAAATCCCCTCCGACTCCGATGGCGCTTACGGACAGGGACTCCCCGCGGCTGGTGATCTCCGCAGTCCCCATGCCGCAGTAGCAGACATCCGCGAGGCTCGCTCCATTCTCGATCTGCTGCTCTGACAGGGCGATCGACGCAGTCTGCAGATCCGACATAAATCCTGCATACAGGGACGAAACCGATTCTTCGGACAAGAGGGCGTTCTCCGCGAAAAAACTGCTGATCTGCGCGCTCTCGATCCCCGAGGACCAGCGGCCGGCAAAGGCCTGGTCCGAGAGCCGGTCCGTCGTCCTGCGGCACAGGACACCGATCAGGGCCGAAGCCAGCCAGGATACCAGGCACAGCACGAGGCCTGCCTTCTGCCACACGCGCATCCGCCCCGGCAGAGTCCGGATTCCGGACAGCCCTTTCCGGACAGCGCGGCCTGCGTTTTTATTCAATTCGCTCAATTCGCTGTCCTCCGTTGGCTGGTTCCCATACTCAATAGCTGTCCTCGACTTCGACATCGTTTGCCAGTCTCACCTGATCCCCGGAAGTGACCATCCTGGTAGATGTCGTGATGACATAGGAATAGGCGCCGATCGAACCGCTGATCGCGCTGTTTGTATCGTCTTTTGCCAGGACCTTGATCCCCTCCCTGGCGACAATATAGCGGTTCCCCAGGGGGCTCTGCCGAACCTGTAAAAGGAGCACATAGAAGCCGTTCGAATCCTGCCGGACTGCGGCGTTGGGTACGACCAGATCATAGGTCTTGGTGCTCTCCGCGATCTGCAGGGAGACCGAGTCTCCTGCAGTGACGGCATCGCTATCGATCTCAAACTTCAGGAGCCTGGAGTTCTGCGGGTCGCTGGAGTCCGCGGTGATCTGACGCAGGACCGCCTTGAAGTCATCGTCATACTCCCACGGATTCACGGGCTGCGCTTCATCACCGGTCTTGAGCTTCTGCGCCTGTTCCTTGGTCGCGGAAAAGCTGACCGTCAGCTTTTTCCCGTCGATCCGGATGATCGCCGCCGCCGAATCCGGCGAGGTCGTCTCTCCCGCCGTATAGCTGAGGCTCGTGACTGTCCCGTCCACGGGGGAAACCACCGTGGCACCGATATTTTCCTTCTCGAGCTTATCCACCTTGGCCTGGGCCTGATTGATCGCGTCCCGGATGCTTTTGAGCTCCAGCTCCGCACTGATACTGGAGACGACCTTCTCCTGCTCGGTCTTCGCCTTCTCCAGCTCGGCTTCGGCATCGATCTTGCGGTTGGTGGCCTTTTCGATCTTCTTTTCACTGCTCGTTTTCATGATCTCGAGGTAGCCGTCCTGATAGGTACCGGAAGTGGAGGCCACGTCCGATTCTCCGTAATCGTCCTCTCCCTCGATCTCATCGGTCGCGGCACTGCCGGTCGTGTCTGTACCGGGGACGTCCGACCCGCCTCCCTCCGGGGGGACATCCGTCCCGCTGTCTGTCCCGGAATCCGAGCTCTGCGCATTCAGCTTTTCGAGTGCGGCATTGGCGGAAGCCGCCTCTCTTGTCGCCGACTCCAGCCGCCTGTTGACCGAGGCGAGCTCCGACTGCATCTGGTCCTCAGACCGGTAGTTGCCCGCGCGGAGCCTGGTGATGTCACTGTCGGAGAGGGACCCGTCAAAGATCCGCTTGGTAAAGTTCGCCTGCTGATCGGCGAGCTCCTGGCGGGCATTGGTCAGTTCCTCGGGTTCGTTGTCTTCGAGATAATAGATAACGTCGCCGCGCTTGATCTCCTGATCCACATGCACTGCGACACTCCTGATCGTGCGGGCCTGTGTGACTGTCACTGTATAGGGGTCGTCGACCTCCGCCGTGCCCTGCCCGCGGATCCGCGGGGAGACCTCGCCCTGCGCGACAATATGCGTGGAGACCTCCGGAAGCGTGTAGTTCATGATCGTCCGCGAGAAGAAGGTCAGCGCGAGCAGGATCAGAAGAAACACGATCGTGATGTTTTTGATGATGTCTTTGCGCCTCTGCGATCTCTGCAGCTGAGCCAGTTCCTTATCTTCAATATTCATAGATTAACTGCAGCCTCCTGTGTCTTTCAAAGGTTTGTTTTCCGTCATGCCGGTCTGTTTCCCTATTCCTTGATCCCGCCCTGGTAGACGATTCCCTCCACCAGATATTCCTCTCCGTACAAAAAGACCATCATCGGGAGGACCATATAGATGACTGCGACGGCAAAAGCCAGAGAGATCTCGTCCGCATTGATCCTGGACAGGAACACGGACAGCGGATGCAGCTGATCATTGGTCAAAAGGATCAGCGGCTGTTCGACCATATTCCAGTAATCGATAAAAAGCAGGATCGCGATCGAGGCCAGTCCGCCCCGGCAGTTCGGCAGGCAGATCTGCGTGAAGATCTGCCACTCCCCCGCCCCGTCGATCTCGGCGGCCTCATAGATAGACCGGGGGATCCTGCGCATATATTTTGTCAGCATGTAGACTGCGAACGGGGAAAAGATCCCCGGCAGCCAGATCGCCCACCGGGTATCCATGATATGGAGCCAGTTCGCGACCAGATAGTTCGGGACCAGCGTGACCTGGTAGGGCATCAGCATCAGGATGATGTAGGCGAAAAAGATGACCTCCCGCACCCTGCCCCTGTATCTCGCAAACCCGTAGGAGGCCAGGGACGCAACGGCCAGCTGGAACACGACGATCGGCACTACATAAATAAATGAGTTCCAGAACTTCATCAGGTATTCCGGACTCAGGATCAGCACCTTGAAATACTGTCCGAACGACACGATATCCGGGATAAACTTCAGATTGACGGTCTCGCTGATAAAGACGCGGACACCGTTTCTCTTTGCAAAGATCATCCCGTAATTCGCACTGATCTCCTGGGGCGTCATCAGCGAATTGGTGACCGTCAGAATGATCGGCAAAAGGAACAGGACCGCAAAAAACCCCGCAAGCAGTGTCCTGACCACCATGCGCGCGGTCTCCACTCTGTTTTTTGTCCAGAACCTCCCGGCAGGACGCTCCTTTCGGGGCAGATCCTCCCGGGTCAGATCCTTCCCGGCAAGCCATCTTCTGAAAAAACCACCCCCGGAAGACTCCTTCATTGAAGATTCTTTCATTAAAGATTCTCTTATCGAAGAAGCTCTTATTGATGAATCTCTTATTGATGAATCTCTTATTGATGAGTCTCTTATTGATGAGTCTCTTATCGAAGATTCTCTTATCGAAGATTCTCTTATTATTGATTCTTCTGAAGGGCCTTCTTCTGCAGTATCAGTATCTTCAGGGAGCTCTTCAGCGATAAGCGTCTCTTTTAAAATATCCTCCCTGGTCTCTTCCATGAAAGTTCCTCTTTCAGAAAATGTCTACCCGGAAACTGCCGCAGAGCAGGTCTCATATTCCGCTTCAGTTGCTCACTCCAGGTCCCTGCCGAACCGGTCCTCGGTCAGAAAAAGGGCACCGATCACGATCACCATAAAAACAGCCAGCATGACCGCAGCCGCACTCAGCTTCTGGTAATCCAGGGATTTAAACGTGTTATTCATGAAATGCTGCATCATATACAGCGTCCCGTACGGATAATCCCCCGTCATCAGATAGATTTCCCTGAATACCTTGAAGGAATTGATCAGCGACATGATCGTCACAAACAGGATGGTCGACGACAGGTACCGGACTTTGATCAGCCAGAAGATCTGAAATTCCGTCGCGCTCTCCAGACGGGCGACCTCCAGCTGGTCCCGCGGGATATTCGCAAGCCCTGCCATAAACAGGATCATGTTGTATCCCAGATTTTTCCACAGAAACAAAAGAATGATCGGCACCTGCGCGTAAGCGGACTTCAGCCAGTCGATCTTTCCGGCTCCGAAGTGTCCCAGAAATACATTGGCGAGACCGTTAAAGTGAAAAAGGATCTGCCAGATCATAATGACAGACGCGGTCGGCACCATCATCGGGCTCAGGAAAAAGGAGCGGAAACGGCTCTTCCAGGGAAGCTTCTGCTCCATGACAACGGCCAGCAGGAGCGACAGCCCCACCGCGAGCGGCACTGCGACCAGGGAAAACTTCAGGGTGTTGCCGGCCGCCTGCAGAAAGGCGCTGTTGCCCGCCACCTTGATATAATTGGAAAAGCCGACAAAATGATGCTGCACCGGATTGTCGATCAGGGAATAATAAATGACTACAAAAAACGGGAGGACGAAAAACACGGATACACCGATCACACTCGGGGAAAGGAACATCCAGCTCACCCTTCTCTCCCGTTTCTCCTTCGGCGTGTGTTTTGCATTATGATCCGGATTTTCTTCCCGGGCAGCAGACTCCTGCCCGTCCGCATTTCTGCGCAGAAACCTGTTTATTCTATTACCGGCTTCCCGGATCCTTTTGATCGGAGAGCCTTTCTCTGCGGGTCTCTTCATACTTTCGTTCCATAGTCTCACGGCAGCAAACATGGATGATGAAAACGAAACAGTCCATGATATCCGTTTGACCTCAGCATCATATGGTCAGAATTCGATCTGTAAACTGAATACGTTCTATAAACTGAATACGTTCTATAAACTGAATACGTTCTATAAACTGAATTCGCTTTATGATCAGAACCGGTTTCTTTATCTTTCAATATATGGTGTCTCAGAATCATCTCCAAAAGCATATACAGTACTACTATAATTCATTTTCGCTGATTTGAATATACCCGAAGGCTCTTTTTCCCGGAAAAACACATAAAAATCAGACTCTTTTACCATAGACGCCCTTTCCGCGGCAGGCGTTACATCTCTTTCCGAGGCCTTTTCCCGCCTCTGTAAAGGCCTTCTGCAGACTATTTGAATACTTTTTTGAAGATTTTTGAATGCTTTCCGTGAAGTGTACCCCCTTGTCAAGGACAAGTTTGAGTCTTTGGGGTGTCACATGATGCCCGGAAGACTCACCCGAATCATAAAAGGCCATAAAAAGGCAGGTCCCGCCGGATCATCCGGCACCTGACCTGCCTCTGTTTTATTCTTCATCGCGCAAGACTCGTGAGCGAGTCTTGAATCTTCATCGCGCGTATCCCGTGACTTCAGTCGCGGGATACGCGCGTAAAAAAGGAAACTCGCTTCATAGTGGGTACAATTCCGCCGGTCAGCGCATCCACCGGGAACAGGGGTACACTGCCGCACCGCAGTCTCCTCAGTTCTTCTTTACCAGCAGAGAATGACCGGTCATCTCCTTCGGCTGTTCCCTGCCCATGATCTGGATCAGGGTCGGGACGATGTCCGCGAGGACGCCGCCCTCCGCGAGGCCGTAGGCCGGATCATAGTTCACGAGGATAAAGGGCACCGGGTTTGTGGTGTGGGCTGTGTGGGGCGCCCCGGTCTCGTAGTCGACCATCTGCTCGCAGTTTCCGTGGTCCGCACAGATGAAGAGGACCCCGCCCTTTGCGAGGATCGCCTCGGCGGCCCTGCCGACACACTCGTCGACGACCTCCACAGCCTTGACAGCCGCGGACAGGACACCTGTGTGGCCGACCATGTCGGGATTTGCAAAGTTGATGACGATGGTGTCGTATTTTTCGGACTCGATCGCCTCGAGAAGCTTGTCCAGAACGCCGTAGGCGCTCATCTCGGGCTTGAGGTCGTAGGTGGGGACGTCCTTGGGCGAGTTGACCAGGATCCGGTCCTCATTCGCATTGGGCTCCTCCACGCCTCCGTTGAAGAAGAAGGTGACGTGCGCATACTTCTCCGTCTCGGCGATCCTGGCCTGCTTCATGCCCTGGGCAGCCAGCCACTCGCCGAAGGTATTTGTGACATCGACCTGCTTGAAGGCGATCTCCTTGTTCGGGATCTCCGGATCGTAATCCTTGAAGCAGACGAAAAAGACCTTTTTCCTGGGTCCGCGGTCGAACTTCGTAAAATCATCGTCGCAGAAGCAGTGCGTGATCTCACGCGCGCGGTCGGGACGGAAGTTGAAAAAGACCACCGAGTCCCCGTCCTTGATCATGGAGACAGGCTTACCGCCTTCCAGGATGACAGTGGGCTTTACGAACTCATCCGTCTCGTCTCTGTCGTAGGCATTCCGGATCGCCTCGGCGGAACCCGCGGCCGTGACGCCCTCTCCCTTTGTCAGCGCGTCATAGGCGATCTGCACGCGGTCATAGTTGTTGTCCCTGTCCATCGCGTAGTAGCGCCCGCTGATCATCGAGATCTTCCCGACACCGATCTCCTTCATCTTGTCCTCGAGCTGAGCGAGATAATCGATCCCGCTCTTGGGCGGCGTATCACGCCCGTCGAGGAAGCAGTCCACATAGACCCTGTCGAGCCCGTTGCGCTTTGCCATCTCCAGCAGGGCATACAGGTGGGTATTGTGGCTGTGGACGCCGCCGTCCGACAGAAGCCCGAAGAGATGCAGGTCCGACCCTCTGGCCTTGCAGTTGTTGATCGCATCCATCAGCTCCGGATTTTCGAAAAAGTCCCCGTCCTGGATCTCCTTGGTGATCCTGGTCAGCTCCTGATACACGATGCGGCCGGCACCCATATTCATATGGCCGACCTCCGAGTTGCCCATCTGCCCGTCCGGAAGACCGACCGCCATGCCGCTCGCATACCCCTTTACAAAAGGATACTCCGCCATCAGCTTGTCCATGACCGGCGTCTTCGCGATCGCAACCGCATTGGCCTCGGGATTCTCATTCAATCCATATCCGTCCAGAATCATTAAAACTACAGGTTTTTGGCTCATATCCATCTCTCCTTCAAACTGTAAAAAGCTCTGTCTTCTGCAGGCGCCCGTCTTAAACACAATACGCACAGTCGGTTTATTTTACTACGAAACCGGACGCAGTTCAACGCAAAATGAATTGCGATTGCTTTATAAAGATGATTTCTGTATAATACGGACGAGTGTGACAGGCAACCGCCCCGTGCCGCATTCCTGCCGGACACCGGAAAAATGCAAAAAGCACAGAAGGCGATTCGATCCGACTGGAGGAATTGAATGGACAACTATAAGGATAAAGAAATCAGGCGCCTGCCGGACCTGTTCGGCAGCATGGTCTTCAACGAGGAGACCATGCAGGTCCGCCTCTCTCCCGCCTGTTACCGGGAGTGGAAAAAGGCAGTCTCGGACGGCACTCCTCTGGATCTGTCCACCGCGAATGAGATCGCGGAGGCCATGAAGCAGTGGGCGGTGGAGAAGGGCGCGACCCACTACACACACTGGTTCCAGCCCATGACCGGTGTCACTGCGGAAAAGCACGACAGCTTCATTGCCCCGGTGGACGGCGGCCGCGTCGTCATGGAATTTTCAGGCAAGGAACTGGTCCGCGGCGAGCCAGACGCCTCCTCCTTCCCCTCCGGCGGCCTCAGGGCGACCTTCGAGGCGCGCGGCTACACGGCCTGGGATCCCACTTCCTTTGCCTTTATCAAGGAGAGATCCCTCTGCATCCCGACCATCTTCTGTTCCTATTCCGGGCATGCCCTGGATAAAAAGACCCCCCTGCTCCGCTCCATGGACGCGGTCAGCAAGGCGGCGGTCCGGATCCTCCGCCTCTTCGGCGACACGACGACCAAGCGGGTCATTGCACAGGTGGGTCCCGAGCAGGAATACTTCCTCCTGGACAAAAAAATGTACCAGAAACGGGAGGACCTGATCATGACCGGCCGCACCCTCTTCGGTGCGAAGCCGCCGCGCGGCCAGGAGCTGGAAGACCACTACTTCGGCGCGATCCGCCCCCGCGTGCAGGCCTACATGCAGGATCTGGACGACGAGCTCTGGAAGCTCGGCGTCCTCTCCAAGACCAAGCACAATGAAGTGGCCCCCGCCCAGCATGAAATGGCCCCCGTCTACACGGATGCCAACCGGGCCTGCGACCAGAACCAGATCACAATGGAGATCATGAAAAAGGTCGCCGACCGCCACGGTCTGGTCTGCCTGCTCCATGAAAAGCCCTTTGCCGGCGTAAACGGCTCGGGCAAACACGATAACTGGTCCCTCTCCAAGGACACCGGCGAGAACCTGTTCAAGCCCGGATCCACCCCCAGGGAGAACGCGCAGTTCCTCCTCTTTCTGACCGCCTTCATCAAGGGCGTCGATGAGTATCAGGACATGCTGCGCGCCACCGTCGCGACGCCCGGCAATGACCACAGGCTTGGCGCCCAGGAGGCTCCCCCCGCTGTCGTGTCCATCTTTCTCGGAGAAGAACTCAGTGCTGTCGTAAGCTCCATCATCAACGACACGGACTACAAGGACGCCGGCAAACGCAACCTGGCGATCGGCGTCGATACCATGCCGCCCATCCCCATGGACAACACGGACCGCAACCGGACCTCCCCCATGGCCTTCACAGGCAATAAATTCGAGTTCCGCATGGTTGGCTCCTCCCTCTCGGTCTCCGGCCCCAACATCGTCCTCAACACCATGATGGCGGAGGAACTGGGCCAGTTTGCCGATGAACTCGAAAAAGCAGAGAGCCCGGAGCTCTTCCACCGGGACCTGAATGCGCTCATCAAGCGGGAGCTGACCGCGCACAGACGGATCATCTTTGACGGAAACGGCTACGACGAAGCCTGGATCGAGGAGGCGAAGCGACGCGGCCTCTCCAACAAGGTCTCCGCGGTAGACGCCCTGCCCGCCTACATCCGGGAGCACAATATCCGGCTCTTTACCGACCACGCCATCTACACCCGGGACGAGGTCTTTGCCCGCTACAATATTCATGTGGAGAACTACACCGCCACGATCCAGATCGAGGCGCGGACCATGATCGACATGCTCCACAAGGAGATCCTGCCCGCAGTCTCCCGCTACGGCACCCTTCTGTGCGATTCCTTCGAGAAGCGCAAGAAACACGGGCTTCCCTCCAAGTATGAGGAAAACAGTGCCCGCAACAACTGCCTGCTCACAGACTGCCTCAGCGATGCCTGTGAAAAGCTGGAAAAAGATCTCCGCCAGGTCCCCCAGGACCCGGAGGAAGCCATGCGCTACTGCCACACCGTCATCGTCCCCGACATGAACGAGTGCCGCAGCTACGCCGACGAGCTGGAGACCATCACAGCCAAGGAGGCCTGGCCCTTCCCCGTGTATTCCGACCTGCTCTTCAGTGAGATCTGATATTGATCTGATATGACGACCGGCTTTTCCCCTTTGCCGGATCCCTTTTACAAAAAAACCGGCCCGGTGCAGCTGTACAGCACCGAGCCGGTTTTTTGCATTCCTTACATTCTTTTCCTCTGCAGCTGCGCCGCTCCCGCCGGGGTCTTCTCTCCTCCCTGCAGAATCATCAGTGCCTTCCCTCTGCGGACCGTCACAGCCGCGCGCCGGTCACCGCGCACTTCATTGCTGACACCCAGCGGGAAAGAACTGGTCAGCACCGCCTCCGACAGCGGATATTTCATACCTTCCAGCGTGACGCCCGCCACTTCGGGATCCAGCGCAAACAAAGAAAAGGTGCCCGCATACCCGTCCGGCAGCAGAACCTTCTCTTCCTCCAGGACCGTCGCGAGAACATTTTTCCCCAGGAGATACCCGTCCGCGCCCCGGTCCCTGATCCAGGCCAGGGTCTGGATATTGGCCACCGTGTGATCCAGTCTGCCGCCGAGGGCCCCGTAGAGCGCCAGCTCTTCACATCCCCGCTCCAGACACACACGCGCCGCGTAGATCGTGTCCGTGTCGTCCTTTTCACAGGGCAGGCGCAGCAGCCTCTCCGGATCCTTCTCCTCCAGCGCAGTCAGGTAAGGCCGGCAGGATTCCGGGAGGGAGTCAAAATCCCCCAGAACCAGGTCCGGCTCGATCTGCTGCGCCAGAAGCCGCTCCAGCCCGCCGTCCACCGCCACCACGAGATCCTCCGGTCCGGGCAGGATCTCCAGGGGTTCATATTCGCCGGCACACATCAGGATCGCCCGCTTTTTCATCATTTCATCTCCATGGCCTGCACGACCTCCCGGTTCTCCAGGATATAGGTCGCAAGCGAGATGACCGTCAGGATCAGAGCGACCCACATGACGATGTCGGTCAAAAGCCCCAGCGGCGCCAGATTCATGATCATAAGAATGATCATGATCATCTGGAAAGTCGTCTTCCACTTGCCCCAGTAGTTGGCCGCGATCACGATCCCGTGCTCGGTTGCGATCAGACGAAAGCCGCTGATGACAAACTCCCTCGCCACAATGATCACCACGATCCAGGAGGGGATCCTGCCCAGCTCGATCAGGCAGATCATCCCGGAGATCGTCAGCACTTTATCCGCGAGCGGATCCATAAACTTGCCAAACGTCGTGACCAGGCCGTATTTGCGGGCAATGTGCCCGTCCAGAAGGTCCGTCAGGGATGCAGTGACAAACAGGACCAGGGCGACCCACTTGAGCGAAACCATCTCTCTGGACAGCAGCAGGAACGCCACAAAAAACGGAACCAGCGCCACGCGGAATACCGTCAGTTTATTCGGCAGATTCATTTTCTCCTCCCCAAAACGACAGCGGGACTCTGCATGTCTTCTTATCTGCATGTCTTCTTATCTGCATGCCTTCTTAGAAGGACAGACAGGCCCCTTGTCGTATAGTCCAATCATTGCTCTGCGGAGAATCCCTTCTCCATACAGGTGATTTGATCCGGTGCTTCTGTGTCCCGCCGACAGATCTCTATTGGACAGGGACCCCGATCAGATCGTACTGGTCCGAGCCGGTGATCTTCACGTCGAGCAGGTCGCCGCTCATCAGGTCCCTCCGGGTCTCGACGAAAAGCATGCCGTCCACACCCGGCGCATCCATGTAGGTGCGCGCCGTATAGACATCCTCCCCGACGATCCGGCCCTCGATGATTGCCCGTACCGTCTTTCCTTTCATGCGGCGGGCTTTTTTAAAGGCGATCTCCTGCTGCAGAAGCATCAGGTCTTTCTGGCGTTTTCTCTTTACCGGCGCTGGGATCTGGACCGGCATCTTTGCCGCCGGCGTCCCCTCCTCCCGGGAGTAGGTAAAAACACCCAGTCTGTCAAATTTCATCTTTTTGACAAAAGACAGCAGCGCCCTGTGGTCCTTCTCCAGTTCCCCGGGAAAACCCGTGATCAGGGTCGTCCGGATACAGATATCCGGAATCTCTCTGCGCAAAAGCGCCACGGTCTGCTCCAGCTCCTTCCGGTTCGTCCTGCGGCCCATCCGCTTCAGGACCTGGTCCGAGGCATGCTGGACCGGCATATCTATATAGTGAAGGACCTTGGGCTCGTCCCGCATCACCTCGATCAGGGCGGGAGTGATCTCCTCCGGATAACAGTACAGGAGCCGGATCCACTCGATCCCGTCGATCCCCGCCAGGGCCCGCAGCAGGTCGGGAAGCTTCTTCTCCCCGTAGAGGTCAATGCCGTACAGCGTCGTCTCCTGCGCGACCAGGATCAGTTCCCGCACTCCCTGCGCGGCGAGCTCCCGGGCTGTCTGCAGCACATCTTCCATGGGGACGCTTCTGTAGGGTCCGCGGATCGAGGGGATGACACAGTAGGTACAGTTTTTGCTGCAACCCTCCGCGATGCGCAGATAGCCGTATCCGTTCGCGGTCGTGAGCACACGCTTTGCGTCCGTGCGCGGTTTTTTGCGCAGATCATCCAGCCTGATCTTTTCGCTTAGACCATCTGTGGCAGCTGCGGATCCGGCTCCCTGCCCCGGGGCTTTTCCGGATCCATCCTGCCTGTCCTGCCCCCGAAACCTCGCGGCAGCATCCGCCCCGGCAGTCTCCTCCTGCCCGGTTCCGTTTTTTCCGGAATCATCGAGCACAGCCTGCAGCGTCTCCAGCAGTGTTTCCTGGGCCGTCGTGCCGATGACCGCATCCACCTCCGGGATCTCCTGCAGGATCTCTTTACTGTAGCGCTGCGCGAGGCAGCCAGCCACGATCAGCGCTCTTAGCTGTCCGTCCGTGCGCCGCGGCGCAAGCTCCAGAATGCTCTCAATGCTCTCTTTTTTTGCGTCATTGATAAAGCAGCAGGTATTGATGACGGCAGCTTCCGCCTCCTCCTCGTCGTCCGTGATCTCATATCCTGCCCGCGTCAGATCCACGAGCATCTCCTCGGAGTCCACCAGGTTCTTGTCACAGCCCAGAGATACAAACAGGATCTTCATTCAGCTACTTCCTCAGCCGCATCTGCGGCATCTTCCTCTTCGACCACCAGAAGCTCCTCTTCCTCTGCAGCCCCCCCGGCAGCTTCTGCTTCCTCAGCAGCCGGACTGACGGCTTCTTCAGAGGCCTGCTCCACAGCAGCTTCCGGGATCCCGGTCTGCATCTCCTCCCCGGCCTGCACATCCGCACCGGCAGATGCCTCTTCTGCACCTTCCTCGGAGACTTCTCCAAAGTCAGCCTCTTCCCCGGCCGCAGCATCTTCCTCCGCTGCAGGAGCGAGGAGCTCTGTGTAGTCCTCTTCGACCTCATCCTCGGCCAGGATGCGGATCTCCGCCTGGTTGAGCTCATCGACGGCGATCGAAAGGGGCTTCTCTCCCCGGGTCACTTTCACCAGAGGCTCATCCCCGTCCACGATCTGACGGGCGCGCTTTGCTGTCGCCATCACGATCGAATACCGGCTGTTGATCACGGGAGTCTCTCCCTCTTCCACATCTTTGTTGACTACTTTCATAAGATCCACATAGGACGGATGAATCATAAATATCTTTCCTTTCTATAAAAAACAGGGTGTTAAGGTAAATGATAGAGTGTTCTTAACTGTACAACGCCCGCTCAGCTCTCCGCAAGGACTCTCTCAAGCCCGCCGGAAAAATCCTGTGCAAAAGACCGCTTCCGGTCCTGATCCGTGATGATTCCCGCGTTTTCCGGCCCGCCCTGCGGCACACACACACCGGGATCCCCGCTGAGGATCCGGTCCAGGTCCCGGGCACAGTCGTCCACATCCCTGTTAATGACCAGCCAGGGATATTCGGGAATCGATCTCACCTCTGTAAGCGCCTGCTCCAGCCGCTTTATGACCAGGTCCGACTTCTCGGTATCGCGCCCCCTGAGCCTTCGCTGCAGCTCCGCCGCATCCGGCGGCGCCACAAAGATCAGGACAGCCTCCGGGAATTTTTCCCGGATCTGCATGGCTCCCTGGACTTCGATCTCCAGAAGGACTGTTTTCCCGGCCCGCATGTTTTCCTCCACAAAGGCGCGGGGCGTCCCGTAATAATGGTCCACATATCCCGCATGCTCGAGAAATCCATCCTGCCGGACCAGACCCTCGAAGGTCTCATTGGTGACAAAATGATACTCGACGCCGTCCCTCTCATACTCCCTGGGCCTGCGCGTCGTCATGGATACAGACAGCACGTAGCCGTCATGTTCCTCCATGAGTTTTTTGATGACTGTCCCCTTGCCGGCACCGCTGAAGCCGGAAATGACTGCCAGTTTTCCTCCCATAAACAATTTCCCTCTGGTTGATTTCCGCTATAAGGATTTTCTCTATAAGGATTTCCTCGATAAGGATTTCCTCTATGATAAAATAATGATTTCCTCTATAAGTTTTTTCTATATAAAGATTTCCTCTGCTGATAAGACTCTCTGTAAATCAGGATTCCTCTTCGATCCCGCTTTCCTCCGGATCCTTTCCCGTGAGGGCCCGCCCCCGGATCGTCTCGGGCAGAAGAGCAGAGAGAACGATCCTGTCATTTTCCATGACGATGACCGATCTGGTCCTTCGCCCCTGGGTCGCATCGATCGTGCGCCCGTCATTTTTTGCCTGGGAGACCATGCGCCGCACCGGGGCGGAATCCGGGCTGACGATCGCGATGATCTTCTCCACGTTCACGATATTGCCGAAACCGATGTGTATCAATCTGCTGATCGCCATGTGCCGGTGTGCACCTGTTCCCTTCCCTGCCGCCAATCCGGGCAGGATCGTGCTATACTTGACAGCGCCATACCTGTGGAAATCTTTTTACTCGATATTCTGGACCTGTTCGCGGATCTTCTCCACAGAAGTCTTGAGCTCGATCGCATGGTCGGAGACCTCCCGGTCGTCCGATTTGGAGAGGATCGTATTGGATTCCCGGTTCATCTCCTGGGCGATGAAATCGAGCTTGCGTCCGATACTGCCCTCTTTCGACAGCTCTTCGCGTGTCGCCTGTATGTGGCTCTGCAGGCGCACCAGCTCCTCATCGACACAGACCTTGTCCGCATAGATGGTCACTTCCTGGGCGATCCTGGAATCATCGATACTGGAGGCTTCCAGAAGCTCAGCCACCTTTTCCCGCAGAGAGCGCCTGTACTCCTCAATGAGGGCGGGCGCCTGCGCAGAGATAAAGGCGACATGCTGTTCCATCTCATCGAGCTTGTTCAGAAGGTCTGTCCGGAGGAACTCTCCCTCCCGGATCCTGGCCTCCTCAAACATCTCCGCTGCCTCGCGGATGGTCTTTTCCAGATTCTCCCAGATTCCTTCCGGATCTACAGGCTCTTCCTCCATAGTAAAGACATCCGGGAACCTGGCCAGCGTGGACACGCTGATGTCGTTCTCGATCCCGAACGTCTCCGCCATCTCCTGAAAATGCCTCCAGTATTCCTGCGCGATGCGTGCGTTATACTTGACCGCCATATTGGACTCTGTCAGGTCCTCATAGGAGATAAATACATCGACTTTCCCGCGCTTCATGTGCTTTTTCAGTTCCGCCCGGATCTGTGCCTCCAGCTGGTTCAGGAGGCGCGGCATCTTGATGCTGATGTCCAGATACCGGTTATTGACTGATTTTATTTCCACCGCGATCCTGCAGGAATCGGAGAGGAACTCGCTCCTGCCGTATCCGGTCATGCTTCTGATCATGGGGTGCTTCCTCCGCGAATGCACAGCGGCTCCTGTCCCGCCGCATGCAGACTAAATGTTTGTGTACAATATGCTTGTTGACCTGTTACAATGCAGGCACACCTGAAATCCGAGGTGTTCCGAGTAGATTTCAGCAAAAAAGCCGAGTTGAACGGCATAAAAAATCAGTATCCATTATAACATCATTCTTTGAAGCGTCAAGAAATTCATGCTATACTATTCCGATCAAAACTACTGACCTCAAAATAACTGTTATCATCAGGAGGTAAACCGGATTATGGCTTTTGACGGCATCACCGTCGCGGGCCTGTGCAGGGAACTGCAGACAGGGCTCACCGGCGGCCGTATCTATAAAATCGCGCAGACTGACAAAAACGAGCTGGTACTGACGATCCGCCCGGCCGCAGAGTGCGGAGGCGGACAGGTCAGGCTCTATCTATGTGCGGATCCCTCTCTTCCGCTTGCGTATCTGACAAAGACCAGCCGCCAGGCGCCCCTGCAGGCGCCCGCCTTCTGCATGCTGCTGCGAAAGCACCTGCAGAACGGAAAGATCCTCTCCGTCACCCAGCCGGGCCTGGAAAGGATCCTGCGCATCAATGTCGAACACCGAAATGAGATGGGAGACCTCTGCAGACACGTCCTCGTGATCGAGATCATGGGCAAGCACAGCAATATCATCTTCCTCGATGAAGAGGACATGATCGTCGACAGCATCCGCCACATCTCTTCGCTGGTGAGTTCCGTCCGGGAGGTCCTCCCGGGCCGGCCTTATTTCATCCCGGACACACAGTCCAAGCGCGATCCTCTCACGGAGACCCGCGAGGGCTTTTTCGCAGTCCTGGAGGGCGGCCATACAGACGCGGCAAAGCTTCTGGTCCGCAGCTACACCGGCATCTCCCCCACGATCGCCCAGGAACTCGCCTATAGGGCCGCTCTCACCCAGGACCGGTCGGCCGCGCTCATAGACCCGTCGGAAAAAGAGCGGCTCTGGGAAGCCTTTTATGCCCTGATGGACGACGTCCGGGCGGGCCGCTTTTCCCCTGCCATGTACTGCAGGCCCGGCGAGGGACAGTCCGCAGGGGCCCCCGTGGAATTCTCCCTCGTCCCCCTCAGGCACTATGCCGACTGCCGCGAAGTGCCCTACGATTCGCCCTCCGCGCTCCTCGAGGATTTTTACGCCCGCAAAAACCTCTACACCCACATCCGCCAGCGCTCCGCGGACCTGCGCCACATCGTCCAGACCATCCTGGAACGCGACGTCCACAAATACGACCTGCAGATGCGCCAGATCAGGGACACGGAAAAAAGAGACAAATACAAGATCTACGGCGAGCTCCTCAATGCCTACGGCTACTCCGTCCCAGCGGGGACAAAGAGCTGCGAAGTGGACAACTATTACACCGGTGAAAAGCTCACCATCCCCCTCGATCCCACCCTGACCGCCCAGCAGAACGCGCAGAAATACTTCGACCGCTACGCCCGCATGAAGCGCACGAACGAAGCCCTCACAAAGCTCACCGCGCAGGTCCACGCCGAGATCGACCACCTGCGGAGCATCCAGAACGCCCTCGAGTTCTCCACAACCGATGCAGACCTGTCCCAGATCCGCCGGGAGATGGAGGATAGCGGATTTCTCCGCCGCAAATACACTGGAAAAAATCCAGGAAACCGGAAGGGAGACATGAAAAAAGGACGTGCGCGCACGCCCCAGAGCAGGCCCCTCCACTATATCAGCAGTGACGGCTACGATATCTACGTCGGAAAGAACAACACCCAGAACGACGAGATCACCTTCCGGATGGCGGACGGCCGTGACATCTGGTTCCACGCCAACGACATGCCCGGCTCCCATGTCCTGCTCCGGACGGGAGGCCGTCCCATGGACGAGATCCCGGACCGCGCCTTCGAGGAGGCAGCCGCTCTCGCCGCCTACTACTCCAGCGGACGCGCCCAGGGAAAGGTCGAGATCGACTACCTCGAGCGCAGGAACGTCAAAAAACCCTCCGGCGCCGCCCCGGGCTTCGTCGTCTACTATACCAACTACTCCATCCTGGCAAAGACCGACATCAGCACCCTGCGGGAAGCGGAGGACTGAGATGACAATGGGTGACAATGGGGACGGTTCTTTTTGTCACGTCTTCGGACGTGACAAAAAGAACCGTCCCCATTGTCACCCCCATTGTCACCCCGGCCCGTCACCCCGGAGTATTCTCACCCCTTCAGCCAGCGCAGCTTCTTCAAAAGCCGCACCAGGGCTGCTCCCTTCGGCAGTCCCAGGATATCCTCCTCCGTGAACCCGCCCAAGCGGATCAGGACGAAGAAATACACAGGCACCGCCACGAGGATCGCGGGAAGCGTCGCGATGAAGTTGGAAAAATACTCGCCGCGAAACCGCAGCATGAGCGCAAAGATGCCCCGGTACACTCCATAGGCGGCCGCACCCATGACAGCGGCGCTCAGGACCGGGATCCCATAGACCTGCACTCCGTTGACCCGGATGCCGAGATAGAGGCGCAGGAAGAGTTCGTTCAGCAAAAAGATGATCGCAGCGTACAAAACGCTGACCAGGACCATCGCATAGATCCCCCAGTCGGTAAAACGGAGCAATGCGATCAGGACCACGGTCTGAATGATCAGGGAGGCCCCCGCACTCACGATCGGCATATTCATCCTGCCGATGGCCTGCAGGACCGCATTGGCGATCGTGCCGACGGAAAGGAAAATGACCGTCACCGCCTGCAGGGCCAGCAGGAGGGAGGCCAGTTCCAGCGTCTCCCACTGCGGGAACAGCAGCATGGTGACAGGCCGCGCGAGCACCATCAGGCCGACCGCGCAGGGAACCGAGATGACCAGGGCCATGCGGGAAGCATTCACCGCCCTGCGGCGGGTCTCATTGAAATCACCTGCCGCGTAGGAGGTCGCGATATTGGGAATGATCGCGGCAGACACCGCTGTCGCGACGGAGATCGGGATGTTCGTGATGACGACCGCCTTGTTGGAAAAGAGTCCATAGACCGTCGTCACCGCCGCCTCGGGGAGCCGGCGCCCGTCGATCATCATCCGCAGATAGACCATCTGGTCGAGCGTGGTCGTCAGATTGAGGATGAAGCTGCTGACGATGAAGGGGGTGATCACCAGGATCGTGCTCTTCATGATCCTCCCGTAGGGCTGCACTTCGCCGGTATCCCTCCCGATCCTCCGGATATAGCCCCCGCGGTAGTACAGATACGCCGCTGTCATAAACAAAAGGGCTGTCGCCACGCCGCTCCCGGTCCCCAGGGCGCTCCCCATCGCGCCCCGGACGGCACGCTCTGTGGTCGTCGCATGCAAAGAGGCGGACCGGATCAGGAGGGTCGCCGCTCCGATGCTGACCGCCGCATTCGCGATCTGCTCCAGGATCTGCGAGACCGAGGTCTGCACCATGGACTGGTTGGCCTGGAAATAGCCGCGGACCGCCTCCAGGATCCCGAACAGGAAGACGGTCGGCGCAAAGACCCGCAGGACAGGCACCGCATTGGGCGGGACCAGGACGCCGGCCCCGAAATACAAAAGGAGACTCCCCGCAGTACCGACGATCAGGGAGTAGAGGACCGCGCAGTGGAAGGCCCGCTGCGCGTTTTTATATTCCCCGACCGCGATCTTCGTGGACATCTGCCTGGAGATCGCCGCGGGAAGCGAGTTGGCAGACAGGATCAGGATGATCATGTAGATATTGTAGGCGGCTCCGTAGTAACCATTGCCCTCGTCCCCGATGATCGCCGTCAGCGGAGCCCGGTACAAAAGCCCGATGATCCGCACCACGATCGTCGCGACCGCCAGGATCCCCGCCTGCACCGCGATCCCGCCAGGCCTCTTTTCCACGGGCTCCGCCGTCCCGCCGTCGACCTGTCCCGTCTGCATATCGTTCTCTGTTTCCATAAACATTCTCCCGATGCTGTTTTCCTTAAGATGAAGAAAAAAATACAAGGCGGCAGGACATCCGATCTGTCCCGCCGCCTTGCAGTATACAGGCAATAATGAAAAATGAAAAGAGTTATCTTTGATCAGCCGATGAGCCAGTCATACATCTCCTGATACTTGGCCGCGGACTGGGCCCAGGAGAAATCAGCCTTCATCGCGCGCTCGACCATCTTGTTCCACTCCAGGCGCTTGTCATAGTAGACCTGCTCCGCGTACCGGATCGAGTGCATCATCTCGTGCGCATTGTAGTTCGCGAATGTAAAGCCGGTGCCGGTCCCCTCGAACTCGTTGTAGGGCTCGACCGTATCCTTGAGGCCGCCTGTCTCGCGGACGATCGGCAGGGTGCCGTAGCGCAGCGACATCAGCTGGGAGAGTCCGCAGGGCTCGAACAGAGAAGGCATCAGGAACGCATCGGAGGAAGCATAGATCTTGTGGGACAGTTCATCCGAGTAGTAGATGTTCGCAGAGATCTTGTCATTGTACTTCCAGTCGAAGTAGCGGAACATGTTCTCGTAGCGCTCTTCGCCTGTACCCAGGACGACCATCTGGATCGCATCCAGGGAGAGGATCTCCTCCAGAACATAGGCGATCAGGTCAAAGCCCTTCTGGTCCGTCAGCCTGGAGACGATACCGATCATGAAGCACTTCTCATCGACCTTGAGCCCCAGCTCCTTCTGCAGGGCGAGTTTGTTCTTCACCTTCATCTTGCGGAAATTATCCACCGTGTAGGGCTGCGGGATCATCTTGTCGTTGTCGGGTGAGAAATCGGTGTAGTCGATGCCGTTAATGATACCGCGCAGATCGTGGCTGCGGGCGTTCATCAGTCCGTCCAGGCCCTCGCCGTAGAACTGCGTCTTGATCTCCTCCGCATAGGTCGGAGAGACGGTCGTGATCGCATCGGCATAGACCAGGCCGCCCTTGAGGAGGTTGGCATCCTTGTAGGCCTCCAGCTTGTCCGGCGTGAAATAGTATCCGGAAAGACCTGTGACATCCTCGACGTCACGGACATTCCACTTGCCCTGGAACTTCAGATTGTGGATCGTCATGACCGATTTGATCCCCTGATAGAAATCACTTCCCGCGAAGCGCTCCTTCAGATAGACAGGAACCAGGCCTGTCTGCCAGTCATGGCAGTGGATCAGGTCAGGCCGGAAATCGATCGTCGGAAGAGCCGACAGCACGGCCTTCGAGAAGAAAGCAAAGCGCGTGATCTCAAACAGCGGGTCATCCGTGTACGGCTTGTCGCTGGTGAAAAATCCCTCATTGTCAATGAAGTAAAAGGGCACGCCCTCCACCTCTGCCTGCAGGACGCCCACATACTCACTCCTCCAGTGGAAGTCCATGTAGAAGTGTGTGACATACTCCATCTTGTCCTTCATCTCCTGCTTCATGCAGGAATACTTGGGCATAAATACCCTGACATCATATTCTTCCTTGTCGAGCTCCTTCGGAAGGGATCCGACAACGTCTGCCAGCCCGCCGGTCTTGATGAAAGGAACGCCTTCAGATGCCACAAAAAGAATCTTCTTCATATTCTTGACCCCCTGTACCTGTGCTATTACCTGAACCTGCCGGCAATAAAACTGTACGGCCATATTGCAGACAGCTTCCCGGGTGCGGAGCTATACACTGCAAAAGCAGCGATTCCGGACAGTTTTGATAAACCTGCTTCCATTATACCCTATTTATGGGCAATTTGTACAAAAAAATCAACAAAATAATCGGTTTTTTTTCTCAAATAAAAAACCGCAGACCTCCTGCAGGAGATCCGCGGCGCACTATACTTTTTATATTCTGTGATTTATGCAAATTATTTCGCGTAATCCGTAACTCTGGACTCACGGATCACATTGACCTTGATCTGGCCGGGATATTCCATATCGGACTCGATCTTCTTGGAAATATCTCTCGCCAGCAATACCATGTCAGCGTCGCTGATCTGCTCAGGAACTACCATGACACGAACTTCTCTGCCTGCCTGAATGGCATAAGAATTACTAACCCCTTTAAAACTGTTTGTGATTTCCTCCAGCTGTTTCAGCCTCGTTGTATATGCCTCGAGTGTCTCTCTCCGTGCGCCCGGACGGGCTGCGGAGATCGTATCTGCCGCCTGTACGATACAGGCGATCAGGCTCGCGGGCTCAACATCCCCGTGATGAGATTCCACGGAATTGATGACAGTCTGGGACTCCCTGTATTTTCTGCACAGCTCCGCCCCGAGCTGCACATGGGAGCCTTCCATTTCGTGGTCGACAGCCTTGCCAATATCATGCAGAAGTCCTGCGCGCTTCGCGAGGCGGACATCCAGCCCCAGCTCGCTCGCCAGAAGCCCGGAGAGCTGCGCCACTTCGATGGAATGTTTGAGCGCGTTCTGTCCGTAACTGGTACGGAAACGCATCTTGCCCAGGAGACGGACAAGTTCGGGGTGGATACCGTGTACACCGACTTCCAGTGTGGCGGCCTCGCCCTCTTCCTTGATCCTTGCCTCCACTTCGCGCTGCGCCTTGGCAACCATCTCCTCGATCCTGGCAGGATGGATCCTGCCGTCGACGATCAGTTTTTCCAAAGCCACGCGTGCGACTTCACGCCGGATCGGGTCAAACGCCGAGATCACAACTGCCTCCGGCGTGTCATCGATGATCAGGTCGACACCAGTCATCGTCTCGAGCGTCCGGATATTGCGTCCTTCCCGTCCGATGATCCTGCCCTTCATCTCGTCGCCGGGCAGCTGCACGACAGAGATCGTCGCCTCGGAGACATGATCTGCAGCGCACCTCTGAATCGCGCTGACCACATACTCCTTGGCCTTCTTGTCGGCTTCTTCCTTGGCCTCCGCCTCGATCTCCTTGATCATCCTGGCGGAATCCAGTTTCACTTCATCTTCAACAATTTTTAAAAGGTGTTCTTTTGCCTGTTCGGAGGTTAGGCCCGAAATTCGTTCTAGTTCCTGTACGCGCTGCTCATTGAGTTGGGAAACTTCCTTCTGAAGCTTCTGCAGTTCCTCTTCCTTTGCCGCCAGACTCTGTTCCCTGCGCTCCAGCTGCTCGACCTTGCTGTCGATCTGCTCTTCCTTCTGCTGAATCCGTCGCTCGTTTTTCTGTACCTCATTGCGGCGGTTCTGGATCTCCTTCTCGAGTTCGTTCTTGGATTTGAACGTCTCCTCCCGGATCTCCAGCATCGCCTCGCGCTTTTTGGATTCCGCTTCTCGAAGGGCTTCGTCAATGATCGACCGTGCCCTCGCATCCGCGCTGTCCACCCGGATCTCATCCTGCTTCCTGTGGTAATCGGAAGTGATGTACCAGGTGATGGGAACTGCTGCAGCCAGTGTCAGGATCACTGCGATAATGATTCCTATAGGCATACAGGAGCACCTCCTTATTCAATTGACCTGTTTGTTATGATTGGATAGAATACATACAAAGCCCGTTTCTGCTCCCCAGAAATCACAGTCCGCGCTTTTCGCTTTCTATTCTAACGAACAAACCCACAACAGATTTATAATAAATCTTTCCATAGGTTTGTGTCAAGGATTAGTTCCGGCAGGAACCAGCCGTCCGGAACATTTCGGAGATTGCTATGACGAAGAAAAAAAACACCAGGGAAAGCCCCCTGGATCTGCTCTGTCAGGAACTGCTGCGGGCGGACACCGAAGCCCGGGACAGGTCTCTCCTGGAGCTCTGCCTGCGGGGAACCCCTCGGTCGATCATGGCCGTGCCGCTCAGATACCGGCTCATTGCACTGGGTTTTGTCCGCCGTATTCCGCCAGAGGAAGTCAACCGCCGCCTGCTGGACAACGGCTGCCAGCCGCTCTATGCCCGGAGTCTGTGGGATGCTTCCGTGATCTATGCCCTACGCAATGGGTTCTCTTATGAAGAGTGGAAGGACCTTCTCTCCCGGTGTCAGGATCTGCAGGAAAAGGTCCTGGCCGGAAACCGCGCTTTTTCATCGGGTCCTGTCTCCCTGGCAGACGTCCGACGCTATGTGGACGGCAATTCTCTGGGCCAGTCGGACAGAGCAGTTACATTGCATCTGACAAAAGAACTGGAACAGAAGCTTGCCACCACAGCCCCCGGCCTGACGCCGTTCCGGGAATTTCTGTCCTCCAACCTCACTTCCTTCAGCACTGTGCGCGAAAAGACGAGGTACTATTTCTGTAAATACCTTCTCTACTGGCTGGATGCCCGCAAGGAATCCTGTGCCGCATTTCTGCAAAAAGCAGCCGCAGAAGGCCGCAGGGGAGACAGCGCCCTCCTGCATCCGGAAATCGGAGAAGCCTCCGGACAGGCAGAGGACTTCCATATCTTCCGGGTTCTTTCCCTCCTGCAGCGAAAAAAGCGGTCCCCGGAGGAAATGCTGAGTCTCATCGAAACCAGCGCTCTGTCCCTCAGAACCATCTATGCGCTTTTCAGCGTCTACTACTTCGATTATCCAATCCATGACTGGCTGCAGATCCTGGCAGAGAGCGATGTCAGCCTCCAGGCCCTTTCCCCTGCTTTCAGAGAGGTGATGGCCGCTGCCGTGCGCAGACATTTTCCGGATCAGTCCCGGCAGTCTGAGCAGGATCTTCTGGCATGGCTGCAGAGGACTATAAAACAGCTTGAAACAGACCGGGAGAAGGATAGAGATACTTATCAGTCCGGCAGAAGAGGAGAAAACTACCTGCGGAGAATTCTGAAAGGCTCCCTGGATCTCGACCGGACAACGATGATCTCTTTTCTTCTCTACTTTGCAAAAACGACCCCTGATATACCGCCCTCCCACCGTCTGGACCGTATCCGGCTGAATGAGATCCTGGCAGAATCCGGTTTTCCCCTTCTCGAAGACAACCGGGCCTTCGACCATTTTGTCTGCCGGTTCATGGAAACAGACGATCCCCGGGAGCTTCTGTTTGAAGAGGCGGAAAAGCTGTCCCTGGAGGGGCGAAACTTCTACCTGTACAAGACATGGCTGGCGGCCCGGAGTGCGGAAGCCCAGTGGCAGAAGCTGACGGCTCCCCTCAGTAATCCGGGACAAAGGGCGTATCGCCGCGGTAGCCTGTGAGCATTCCCTTCCACATGGGATCCTGTCTCACGAAGGCATTATAAAGATTGCAGAGCCCGCTAACCACCCCAAGGTCCTTTTCCGCAAACCCGGATGGATATCCTCTGCTGATCTGCATACCTCCGCTGTCAAAATCCCGCTTGAAAAAGATATACATTTTCGGCGGATCGATCTCTGTATGATCCCTTCTGTCTTTTTCATAGAGCACTCCGCAGACTTCCTGCACGGGGATCTGTGCCTCTTCCGCCTGTTGAAAGACAGACCAGATCCCATCCAGCCCGGAAGCCGGATCGTCGAAGCGTCTCTCATACAGGGACACATACAGTTCCTTTTCCCTCTCATCGTAACGCACATCGGAATCAACGTGTTCCAGATTCCACTGCTGCGCCCACCGGGTCCCGGGGTTGGGATACAGGGCCGGCAGCTCGATGCTCCGGAAAAAGAGAACCCCGTCCCGGTCTGTAAACTGCATGTCCCGAAGGAAGAAAGAATGGTCCGGATTCTGCTCCTTACAGACTGACAGAAAACGCAGCATGGACAGGGCAGCGCTTTCCACAGCCGTATCTTCTGAAAAGGGCCAGTACACAAATGAGATCCGCGCCTCCTGTTCTATGCTCCGGACAGCATCCGAAAGGTCTGCGGACGCGATTCCCCTGTCCATCGTGTACAGGAAGACCCGCTCTCCCTCTCTCTTCTCGATCTTTGCCAGAACAGCCTCTATATCCTGCTTCCTGCTCTGAGGAACGACAAGCGCCAGGGATAGTCCCTTGTCCGCCTTTTCCTCCACCTCCAGAGAACAGTCAGTCAGATAAGTGGAATCCGAAAATGATTTCCCGTCTCCGATGCGGAAATCGAAATAGCTGCCCAGGTTTTCGACATCTTCCCGGCAGATCCCGTCCGCCGGCAGCCGGACCACGAGCCTGGAGGGAGCATACTGGTCGAGCCCGATCGCATAGGGTATCTCCATGCCGTCGAGACGGTTTTTAAAGATTGTCTGTGCTCCTAGAAGCGCCGCATTGTAGCCCTTCTGCCCCGGGACCTCCCTGCCGTCGGAGAAGTCTCCTGACCTCTGATAAGACAGATCTATATAGGGGGCGGGAACTGCCTCTGCATCTACCTGGTTCCTTCCCGGAAGCAGGGAACCCTCTGCTTTCTCCCAGCGTACTCTCCAGACACATTCCACAGCGAAGGGAGCGGAGAGCGGTTTCTCCGTATACCACAGAGCATCAAACTCTGCCGCATGCGGATTCAGCACGGGTACCGTCTCCGTGCTTTCTCTCTGGATCCATATGTTCCTGCCATCTCCTGTGATCACACCCTCCTCATAGGCAAATTCATTGTTGTCATCATCGAAAGTGAGCAGAACCTTTCTCCCCCGGTCTTCCAGGGCTCCCCGAAAACGGGCGCCTGCTTCTTCGGTAAAAGAGATCTCCGTCCCCTCCTCTGAGCTGCGAACACCTTCTACATCCCTGCTCTGGTCAAACAGTCCCAACCTGTAGTATCCGAATCTCTGCAGACCTTCCTCTGTGCGAACAGGAGCATTTTCCTCTTCGCAGAGCTCTGCCCAGGAAGTCCTGTCCTCGTTTTCTCCAGATTGTCCGGGATCCTGCGTCCCCTGATCGGACGAGCTTTCCCGATTCTTGATTCTATCCGGCGCTTCCCCCTTCTCCGATGCACCCGGTACTGCTTCTACCTCTGCAGCAGCATCCGCCTTCCATTCCTCCACATAGATCCGGATGCGGTTCCTGCTCGCGATCACGTCGGCAGTGAACAGTCCCAGATCTGAATTCTCGTAGACGGCTGCGGGAACCTCAAACAGAATCGTCTGTCCTTTCCTTTCTTTCCACAGGTAATTTCCTTTTCCGGCCAATGCCTCGACACGCCTTTTGACCGCCTCTGCATTGATGGCAAACTCCTCCGCGGTCATACTGCTGCCATCCAGGGCTGTCAGCTGCGTCTCGATGAACTGAAAGCGAATCTGTGTCCTGAATATGGTACAGACCAGCCCCAGGCAGACCAGAACCCCCGCGGCTGCCGCACAGAGCCTGCGCCGGTTTCTGCGTTTCTGCTCTTTCTTCCTCTCTTTTTCCAAATCCGTCAGCTGGGGATAATACTTTTGCAGTTCCTCTTTGAGCAGAGACATATCCGGGATCCGGCTGTCCATATCCAGCGCCATCCCCTGCATCAAAACCTGTTCCGCCCGGGGCAGAATCTCCACCCCCAGATCTGACGGTCTTTCCAGTTCATCGTACAAAAGCCGGGACAGAGCATCCTCCGGATCCCGCCCGACCAGGCAGAACCATATGACGCCACACAAGCCATAGACATCCGTCCAGCTTCCCAAAACGCCTCGTGGATCCCGCTGCTCCGGTGCAGAATATCCCACTGTATAAATAGCGGAGTGCGTCGTTTCCCGCAAAAAAGGGGAAAAATCCGCTCTCTGACCAGGCTCAGACAGATCAGGCGAGCCCGTCTTGCCGCCGGACGAGAGCGGGGCGGCAGGTCGCTGACCAGATACGGACGAACCGGGCACCCGTCCGGCTGTATCCTGCGCATCAGGTACTTCCCGCGTTGCCAACCCGGACATCTCCCGTGCCGCCCCGAAATCGATCAGTTTCAGCGACCTGTCCGGCAGAACCATCAGATTGTCCGGGCTGATATCCCGGTGCAGCACACCGGCTGCATGGATCCTGGCAAGCACCTCCATGACCGGTCCAAACCGGTGCACGACCGTCTCCATGCTCCAGACCCCGTCATCCCGGATATCTTCCCTGAGCGTTTTCGCGTCCAGATACTCCATCACGATATAGGCTGTCCCGTTCTCCTCGAAGTAATCCAGGACGGTGACCACTGAGGGCTCCTGTGCAAACTCCCGGAGGATCCGCGCCTCACGCAGGAAACGCGCCCGGTCCGCCTCAAAGCGGGGCAGATTCGCAGGATCTGCCACCGTGACAGAACCGGCTCTTGCCTCCTGTCCCGTGCTTTCCGGATCTGCGGCAGATCCGGTATCAGAGAGGCGCACAATTTCATTAGTCGGCACCTCCTCATCTTCTTTTTCCAGCAGCTGCACTCTTCCTTTTTCAGGCAGACGCACGCAGATCTCCCGGCAGAAGTACTCTTTTACAGCGCACCTCTCCCCGGACTGCATGTGCACAGCCTCATAGGTGATCCCGAAGCCTCCCTGCCGGATCACGCGAACGACCCTGTAGCGGCCGTCCAGCACCGTCCCGGTGGGTAGAGCGAGCACATTCTCCAGGTCTTCCAAGCTTCTGCCCATCGTCTGTTCTCTGTCCTGTTCTTCCGTTAAAAGCTCTGTTCTGGTATTATCCATTTCCGTCCCGGTCTTCCTGCCTGCTGCCTTGTTATAATCCACTCCTGAGCTTTGTGCCGCGAGACGGCCCAAAGTTCCGCTGATCCCCGGGGCCCGCGATGACTATCATCAGTTCCCGGCATGAACAGTTTCTACTGGTCTTTATTCTAACAGATTTGACAGCATCCGGCTCGAGCATCTTGTTGTACATATCGTACTCCTTTTGCGTGAATGGGAGATGGTTCCGAAGGTCAAAACCGTCCCCACGGTTCACTCACACGTTTTTTTATTACAGGTAAACCGAGAAACTATTCCCGGGGTTAAAGGTGAAACGAAGAGCCGTCCCCGGGTTCATGTTCATGCGCGGTTCTGCTCATAATAATCCTTCAGGAATGCATAGTCCGGCTTTCCGCTCGCCATCATGGGAATCGTGTCGACGATCACCACCTCATCGATCTTCTCATTCCAGTTCAGGAGATTTCCGGCATTGACGGTCTCGAGGATCCGGTCTTCCGACTCCGGTTCTTCCAAAAGGTCCTCCAGCTCGATAAAAGCAGCGATCTTTTCAAAGGATCCGGTATAATCCGTGACGATCAGGGCCGCGTTTCTGATAAGGGGATTCTGTCTGACCTTGGCCTCGATATCATCGACGGGGATCTTGAAATCAAACCTGACCGCCACGCGGGTCGTCCGGCCCGTGATATAGACGAATCCGCTTTCCGAGATATATCCGATATCATGGGTGTTGAACCAGGTGGAGCCGTCCGGCAGCGTGAGAAAGGCCTCCCGGGTCGCCTCCGGCATTCCGTCATACTCCGTGAACAGGCTGTCGCTCTGTTCAATGATAAGGCCCGTCTCCCCGGGTGCTTTGGTCTCCAGGGTCTTGCTGTCCACGACCCGGATGATGGTATTATAGGCAGGCCTCCCGGCGCTTCCGAATTCATTTGCGCAGTTCTCGTTCAGGGCGGCGGCGCCGGCGAGCTCGTTCTGCCCGTACCCGTTGCAGATCTTCACGCTGCAACCCTTCTGCCGCCCGATCTCCGTCAGCTCGATCAGTTCTTTCTCAGACATTTTGGATCCCGCCGCCAGAATGCTCTCCAGGAAGGACATGTCCTGCACGTCCTCGCTCATAAAGATCATCCTGATGAAAAGAGGAGACGCAAAAACCGTCAGCTTCGCCCCCTCTCCCAGCCCGTACCGGCTGCGGATACGCGGGAACTCCCTGACCAGCCGGACCGTGTTGGCGGGCAGAGCCTTACTGCTCTCTCCGCGGTCGAGGATGACCGTATTTCCATTGATCAGCGACGTGTACAGGGTCGTGATCAGACCCAGGCCCACCTGAATGGGGATCACCTTGAGGACAACACAGTC
>JAFWDM010000009.1 GCA_017513005.1 Lachnospiraceae bacterium | reverse complement strand
TTTTCATAATGCAGAGCATGATCGTATGCGCACTAACGAACAGGATAAAACGACGTCTGCAGCCGCCCGGCTCGCTGATCATTCATTCTTCAGTTCCATGGTCTCCTGTTTCTGTGCACGAGCATGAAGAGCACGACCGGAGCACCCAGGATGGAAGTGACCGTACTGATGTTGAGTTCCGTCGGGGAAAAGGCCATGCGCGCGATGAGGTCGCTCACCATGCAGAAGACAGCCCCTCCCAGAAAGGTCCCCGGGATCACAAGGAGCGGCTTTGCGGTTCCAAGTGCACGCTTTATCAGAAAAGGCACCGCGACCCCGACAAAGGAGACCGGTCCGGCGAAGGCGGTGACGCAGGCGGACAGGATCCCGGAGAGCAGGATGAGTTCTGTCCGGAACCGCCTCACGTTGACACCCATGCTCTGCGCATAGGCCTCCCCCATCTGATAGGCGCCGATCGGTTTCGAAAGGAAAAATACGCAGACGGAGGCGATACCCACGATCAGCGCTGCTGTCCCTGTGCCGCTCCAGTCCGCTCCGGAAAAACTCCCCTGCGACCAGCCGTGAAGATTGACGATCTCAGAGTCCTCCGCAAAGGTCACCAGGAACTCTGTGACGGCACTGCAGATATAGCCGATCATGATCCCCGCGACGAGAAGGGCCGCCATATGCCGGACAGACCTTGCGACCAGGAGAATAAAGCCCGTGGAAGCCATCGCACCGGCAAAGGCGGCCAGGATCAGGGCCCAGGAAGCGACAGAACCTGCCCTCCCGATCAGAAGGATCATGACGATCGCCACACACATTTTGGCCCCCGAGGAAATCCCCAGCACAAAGGGACCCGCGATCGGGTTTCCGAAAAAGGTCTGCAGCAGAAACCCCGACAGGGCCAGAGCGCCGCCCAGCACGGCCGCCTGCAGGATGCGGGGCATCCGGATCTTCCAGATGATACCGGCCTCATTCTCCCCGCCCTGTCCCAGGAACAGGATCCGCAGGATCCTCGCGGCGGGGATCCGGACACTTCCTGTGTTGATATTCAATATGATCATCGCCAGAAAAGCTGCCGAAAGGGCAGCGAAGACTGCAATGTATCTGGCCCTGCGCACTGCCTTGTGGTGTGCGCCTGTATACGACTGGTCCATGTTTCTCATTTTCCGGTTTTTTAAGCCTCAATGCTCTTTCTTTCTCAGACTTTTCAGCGGGGTCAGACTGCCGTCCGCCTCCACGAAGGTGATGTTTTCCAGCTGGCCCCGGAGGTTTTTCCTGAAATCCGCCAGATACTCCTGCCACAGCACCTTCTGCTCCGCCTTCTCCTGTTCCGTAAGCCCTTCCGCCTTCTGCTTGCGGGCCAGTTCATTGATCCTGTCCAGTCTTTTCTGATTCATCCTGTTTGTCTGTGACCTCCTTTTAAAGTGCAGACATGCCCCGGGCGGGTCAGTCAGTTGATCTTCTCCAGAAAAACCATTCCGGAGTCATTCTTTTCCGTCAGCATTTCGTGTATGTCCCTGATCATCTGCGCGGTCAGATCGGGGGACTGGTAGAGATTCCGGCGCACCTGCCAGACCCTGCCGCTGCGGACAGCCTTGAAATCAGCCAGGAGCGGGGACAGTCCGCAGAGCTCCTTGATGCTTCCGACCGGTTTCTCGATCGCCGCATTATAGATCAGGTAATCCGCATCCTTTGCCGTATTGTAAAACTCCTCCATCGACAGGCGGACGGACGCACTCCTTCCGGTCTCATTCAGAAGTTTTTTGAAAGCATAGGTTCCGCCGGCGATCCCGATCATACAGGGGACATAGTCATCCGCCGCGCGCACGATCACATGCCCGTTTGAGGAAATAGAGAAAAATGCGACAGACGAACCTGTTTTCTTATAGGATCCCGTCTCGGCGAACTGTTTCCTCTGGGTCTCGAAAAAGGCCTCTGCCTCCTCTTCGTGTCCGGTCAGCACGCCGTACAGGCGCACCCACTCCGTTCTTCCAAGGGGATGGCTCTCATTGCTGGAGGTGTCGATGAAAACCGGGATCCCGAGTTCCTCCAGCTTCTCCTTCACCTCCGGTGTATGCAGGATCATCATGGATTCCACCGCCAGATCACAGCCGGAGGAAGCCAGCAGTTCGTAGTCCGGTGCGCTGTATTTACCGGCATAGAGCATGCTGCCGGCCAGCAGAGCCTTTTTCGGAGCGTCTATGTACCAGCCTTCTGCCTTCGTACCGGTCAGCTTCACCTGCCCGATCGCTCCTGCAGCGTCAAAGAGCGCCATCGAGGAAGTCGCCGCAACATAGAGGTTGTCAAGCGGAGGGCGCAGCACAGTGATGGACGCGGGAAGCTCTGTCAGACCCTGCAGCTGTTCTGACTGCCGCTGTTCTGACTGCTGCTGTTTTGGCTGATCCTGCCTGGACCGGTCCTGCTTTGGCTGCCCCTGCTTTAGCTGCCCCTGCTCTGCACTTGTCCCGTCATCAGATTCCGGCAAAAGCAGATACCGGCCGCTGCCATGCACATCGATCAGACGGTACAGACCGGAGGGCGCTGTATCATCCAGGGCTCTGTAAGTATAGATGTCGAAGGTCTCTGCATAGGCAGTTTCCATTTTTGAAACATAGGCCAGCCCGGGAAGATCGGGAGGTGTTTTTCCCTCTGTCTGAGCATTTTCCAGGGACGCTTCGCTGTCAGCCTCTTCCGCTGACATAGTGCGCTCCGATGCAGAGCTCACCGATGCCGTATTCCCCACCTCATTCTGTGTCGGACTATCCTGCGACGGACCTTCCTGTGATGAACCTTCCTGCACCGGACTTTCCTGTGATGGACCTTCCTGTGATGAACCTTCCTGTGATGAACCTTCCTGCACCGGACTTTCCCGGGTCAGGCCGATGATGATCGTATACTCCACTTCATGAGGCTCTGACATGGCGGTCGTCAGCCCTGTGATCTTCCTCTGCTCGTTGAGGCGGACAGGGATCCTGAAAACAGAAGTCTCCCGCCCTTCTTCCTGTGCGTTTTCAGGGTCATAGCGGACGCCTTCCGTCTCCACCCATTCGTAATACGGGCTGCTGAAGACAATGCAGGCCTGTGCGCCGCCGTCTGTGACCACGACCTCCGGGCAGGTGATCGTCACTTTGCCCGTCCCGCCCTGTACAGTAAAGGAGGATGGCTCGTAGGTCCCGTCCGGGATTTTTTCCTTCTCTGCCCTTCTTTTTGCCTCCGATTCCCGGATGGAAGACTTCTGAATGGAAGATTCCTGAGTGAAAGACTCCTGAATGGAAGACTCCTGAATGGAAGATTCCTGAGCGGAATACTCCTGAATGGAAGATTCCTGAATGGAAGATTCCTGAGTGGAAGACTCCCGGATGGGACCAGAAGAAGGAGCCGGCGTATGGGAGCTGCAGGCCTGGCAAACTGTTATAGAAAGAAAACATACAAGCAGGACTGCGAGGGCCTGCATTCGGTTTTTACTCATTTTTCCCTTTTTCGTATTCTGTGCGTTTTTATCATTTATGGCAGGAATGGAGCCCCCGCAGGATCTGCATAAATTCCAACGCGTTTTCTGTTCTGCCCAGTTCTCCGTAGACATTGGAAAAAACGATGACCCCGACCTGCATCCGCCCCCGGGTCCAATCCTCCATGACTGTCCGGATCCGCCGCGTCATCTCTGCCAGGACAGGCTGATCCAGCTTTCTCTCCCGCAGGATCCGGACTGCATCGTCGGTCGTAACACAAGCCGACAAGTCCCTTCTCAGCGACTCGGAAAGGCCTTCGTCAACTGTTTCTCCCCGGACAACTCTCCCGGCAGTGATGCTTTCCGCGATCTCCGTCAGGATCTCCATCCGGCGGTCGCCGTACCGGGAGTGTGTGTTCCTGATGCCGCCTGCCACCTTTACCAGCTTTCCGATATGGCCTGCGAAGAGCATGCGGGTAAAGCCCGCCTCCTGCGCCATCCGCACAGTATCATAAATAAAATTGGAGGCAGTGACTGCCGTATCCAGGGAAAAGCCGTATTTTTCCAGGAAGAAATTCTTCCCGTAATTGCCCGGCGCCGCCGGAAGGACCTCGAGTCCCTCCTGTTTCCGGACGCGGATCTCCACGCGGATCGTATCCAGAAGAGCCCGGTCGCTCATGGGCTCCACGATCCCGCTCGTCCCGAGGATCGAAATGCCGCCCTCGATACCCAGTCTGGGGTTGAATGTCTTTGCTGCCAGTTTCCTCCCGAGCGGGACAAAGATCAGGACATCGAAACCGGATGGACTGTCCCCGTTTCCGCAGGTCAACAGAGCCTCCCGGACGGCGCCCTCGATCATTTTCCGGGGGGTGCTGTTGATGGCGGCATTCCCGACCGGCTGGTCCAGCCCGGGCCTGGTCACGCGTCCCACGCCCTCCCCGCCCTCGATCCGGATCCCCGGAACAGGGGAGAGGGCGACCCTGGCATGGATCAGAATTTGATTGGTTATGTCCGGGTCATCTCCGCTGTCTTTTCGCACGGCACAGGAGACTGCCCGCTCCTCCGGAAAAAAACGGATCTCTTCGATATCCAGAACAAGCTCTGTCCCTCTCGGCGTCTGCAGGCGCACCTGCGGGACTGTCTGTCCTGTCAGAAGCATCATCGCAGCCGCTTTGGCCGCAGCCGCGGCGCAGCTCCCCGTCGTATATCCGAGACGAAGCCTGTGTCCGCCCTTCTCCACATACTCCTCGAGCACCATCCCTCTCCTTTTCAATGCCGGCAGGCGCAGTTCTTTTTTTACATCGCATAGAGGATCGCGTTGCAGATCGCCGCGGCGACATTGCTTCCGCCCTTTCTGCCGCGGCTGCAGATAAAGGGCACACCGGTCCTCATGATCCGCTCCTTGGCGGCAGTCACATTGACAAAGCCCACCGGGACTGCGATCACGAGTTCCGGAGTAAATCCCTGCAGGATTTCCTCTTCCAGGGCCAGAAGGGCCGTCGGCGCGTTTCCCACGGCAAAGATCAGCGGTATGTTTTCCTCCCGCGCCATGCGGACGGCCTTGCCCACGGCAGCGGCAGACCGGGTCGTTCCCTGACGCGCCGCCGCCTCAGCGACATCGGGATCTGCAATGAAACAGTGCACCCGGCCTCCGCAGGCAGCCAGCCTGCGCTTATTGATGCCTGCCATAGCCATCGTAGTATCCGTGACGATATGGGCCCCGCGCCGGATCGCTTCCGCTGCCCGCTCCAGCACATTTTCGCTGAAGACCATCGTGTCCAGATAATCGAAATCAGCCGTCGTATGGATCACCCGCAAAAGGACATGCCTGTATTTTTGCGGGATCGACCGGCCCGCCTCCCGCAGTTCCTGGTCGATGATACGAAAACTTGTTTCCTCGATATCCCGGGGAAGTACATGTTCTATTTTCATCGCTGAGGTCCTCCCACTGACAAAAGGGACGGTTCTTTTTGTCACCATTTGCAGGCGTCCCCGGAGCAGATTTCTGCTGCAGATGCCTGACTTACTGGCGCCTTGCAGGCACCATACTTTGTCTCATTTTTCTCCCGTGCCCATCAGGATCTCATAGATCTTCGGGATGTCCAGGTGCTCCCGCAGGGTCCCGGCCAGAAAATCATACTGGGTCTCCTTATAGGCACCGGCAGTCAGGGCATCCCCATCTTTCTGCTCCTTTTGCGGAGCGAGCTCCACTCCCTTATCCTCCGCCAGGCATCCGACGATCCTGCGGGCGATCCCCGGTGCGTCAAATATGCCATGGACATAGGTCCCGTAAACGTTTCCCCGGGCGGCGCCGTCCGGAGAAGGAGCCGTGCCGTCCGGGCAGGCAGCAGCGCCGTCCCGGCAGGGGACCGTACAGTCCGGGCAGGCAGCGGCGCCGTCCAAAGAAGGAGCCGCACCCGTCTGCTCCGCGCACACGGCTGCAAAAAAGGTCTGTCCCGGGGCATCCGGGCCGCCCGGGGAAGCCTGCGCTTTACCGCAGATCGTGCGTCCCATATGGATCTCATAGCCTTCGACCGCCATTCCGCTGAGAGGCTTAAGGATGCCCGGCAGCTGTCTGATCCTCCCCCGGACACGCGTGCGCCTCTTTTGCCTTGAAAAAACAGTCTCCGCCTCCAGAAAGCCCAGGCCTTCGGCGGACCCGCCCTCCTCCGTCCCGTCGGGATCACAGATCCGCTGCCCCAGCATCTGGTATCCTCCGCAGACCCCGAAGATGACCCTGCCCTTCTGCCGCAGGCCTTCGATGGCCGCTGCCATGCCGCTCTGCCGCAGCCAGCGCAGGTCTGCCATGGTATTTTTGGTGCCCGGCAGGATGACCATGTCGGGATCTCCCAGAGCCTGCGGACGGGAGACATAGCGCAGGTCCGCCTCCGGGATCCTGGAAAAGACATTGAAATCCGTAAAATTGGACAGATGGGGCAGGCGGATGACAGCGATCTCCACCGGCCTGCCCGCCGGGGGGCGGTTCGTCTGCGACAGCTGCGGCGCGAGGGAGTCCTCGTCGTCCAGGTCCAGCTGCAAAAAGGGGATCACTCCGACGACGGGCAGGCCGCCCCGGTCCTCCAGCATCCGGATCCCGGGATCCAGGAGCGATCTGTCCCCGCGGAATTTATTGATGATAAATCCCCTCAGCAGGGCCTGCTCCTCCGGCTCCAGGAGCATCTGCGTTCCCAGAAGCTGGGCGAACACACCGCCGCGGTCGATATCTCCCGCCAGGAGGACCGGCACACCGACAGCCTTCGCCAGGCCCATATTGACGATGTCGTCCTCTTTGAGGTTGATCTCCGCAGGACTGCCTG
>JAFWDM010000074.1 GCA_017513005.1 Lachnospiraceae bacterium | reverse complement strand
TCTGCGGATCCTGTCTGGTTTCTACGGTGTGGTGAAGCCGATGGACGGCGTCGTGCCCTATCGTCTGGAGATGCAGGCGAAGGCTGCCGTTTCCGGCTGTAAAAATCTGTATGATTTCTGGGATGACAGCCTGTACCGGGAAGTGGTTGATGACAGCAGAATCATCCTCAATTTAGCCTCGAAGGAGTACTCCAGATGTATCGAGAAGTATCTCCGGCCGGATGACCGATTCATCACATGTGTTTTTGGAGAGCTGGAAGGGAACAGGGTCGTCCAGAAGGGTGTCTACGCCAAGATGGCCAGGGGCGAAATGGTGCGCTTCATGGCAGGGATTCAGGCAGAAACTCCGGAGCAGATCAAGGCATTCAACTGGAGCGGATATCATTACGATCAGGATCGCTCTTCCGACAATGAATATGTTTTCATCCGCACCGAAGTACCGGGAAAAGGAAAAAAATGAGCAAGCACAGGATAGTAGACGGGCGCCTGCTCCAGATGAATAAGAAATATGGGCAGCTGAAGCAGAAACAGAAAGTCAAAATCTCGGGCTGGATGTACGAAGCCTACCAAAAACAAGCTGCGGAAAAACTGTCAGATGAAGAAGCACTATAGCTTGTCCTTGATCGTATAAAAAGTGCAGAGATCTGGATTCCGGAGCATGAGATCGTTAGTCGGTACAGAGCGAAGAAGCCCCAGTTCAGGAAACGGCTCGCCGGAGAAAACGTCCCGCAGCACATCTATGCGATGGAGAATATCCTGGATAAAGCAACATATATGATGGATACCCTGGAAAAGAAGATCGCGGAGTACGAGGACTTCCAGTCTGCAATAAAGAAACTGGAGGCATATTATACAAGCCAGCAATGGAAGGACGACTATGCCATGGAAGAGGCTGGTAAATATCCAGAGAAGCTGAGGCGTGGCGTCCTTTCACAGGATGGTATCTGGAATATGCTTGAGAGAAACAAAGAACTGACCCAGAGAATCGGGATCTCGGAGATGCAGGAGCATGATAATGATAAACATGTCCATGAGTAAGACATCTTCTAACAGGGATAGTGAAAACCTGCAGTATAGAGATTTGCCGCCCATTTTGCTCATCACAGGGGGGAGACACTGTGCCCATACTGCATGCATGATTGAGAATTCATCAACGGTTACCGTAATAGGATCAACAGCATGTGCTGTAAGTAGAAGCAAGTATGGCACATGCTAATATTTTAGAAGTTTTAACTACAATAATGATTGAGACGCTACACTAGTTAATGAGCATTCACTATTTACAACTAACAGGATGGATGCGGAAAGATGTACACCCGGTCAGCAAGCGAAAATAAAGCAGATGTGTGTTATAATCTGGACGTGAAGGGAATCGCATTCACAAGCGGAACAGTGCAGAGCAGGGCATGAGGAGTAACAGGCTATGGCTGCAGTAAGCGTTTATTGTCTGGCATATAATCATGAGAAATATATAGGCAGGGCGCTGGAGGGAATGGTCCGGCAGAAGACGGATTTTGACTTTGAGGTCATTGTACACGACGACGCCTCCACGGACGCGACAGCGGCCATCATCCGGGAATATGCTTTGAAATTTCCGGCAATAATTAAACCGGTCTGCCAGACAGAAAACCAGTGGTCCAAGGGCATCAGCATCGTGGAGACCCATATCCGCCCGCGAGTCACCGGAAGGTACATGGCGATCTGCGAGGGGGATGATTACTGGACAGACCCCTGCAAACTGCAGAAGCAGTATGATTATATGGAAGCACATCCGGACTGCACCTTCTGCTTCACAAACGCGGTGATCCGCAACGAAGAAGCCCGGACCCGCAGGACCTTTATTCCCTATTCAAAGAAAGACGCCGGGCAGTTTGATCCCCGCAGGCAGGATTATGACCTGAGGGATTTTCATTGGCTGACATTTATTCCCACGGCTTCCTTTTTTTTCAGGACCGAATGCTACGATGCCCTGATGAAGGCAGGGATACGCCACTGCCCCACCGATGATCTGCGCCTGCGCCTGTTTGTGACTTCGCAGGGGTATGCGCATTTCATTAATGAAGAGACTTGTGTTTACAGAGAAGGCGGATCGGGTTCTATGATGAGCGGCTGGAAAAAACAGGACCGCAGACAGAAGGAGATCGATGCAAAACGCAACTGCGGCATGCTATTGGATCTGGATCAGTACACGGACTATACCTGGCACAGAGGGCTTCTCCCCTTTATGGCGACAACAGGTGCGGGAATGCTGGAAAATGCCTCTCTCCGGGAACTCATCAACAATCCCGTGTACAGAGAGATTTTCAATACTATGAAGACGGACAGGAAGATCAAGACATTGATCAAGGCGGCCATGTCCGGACATTCCGGCCGGCACGGGAGCAAAAAGCCGAACGATTCATTTCGTAAAAAGGAACCTTATGATAAGTAAGAGAAAAAACAGCCGGCGGGAAGCGGCAGCCGGTTTTCTGTGGAGGTTCGGGGAGCGGATCTGTGCGCAGGGAACGGCTTTTGTGATATCGGTTCTTCTGGCGCGTATCCTGGAGCCGTCTGTATACGGGACTGTCGCGCTGGTTACGGTGTTCACTGCGATTCTGCAGGTCTTTGTGGACAGCGGAATGGGAAATGCCCTGATCCAGAAAAAGAATGCGGACAGTCTGGATTTTTCGTCTGTTTTTTATTTTAATATAGCGGCATGCCTGATCCTCTATGCGGTCATGTTCGCAGCGGCGCCTCTGATCTCGGCCTTTTACGGGATGCCGGAGCTGACATCGATTGTGCGGGTGATCAGCCTGATCCTGATCATATCCGGTGTCAAAAATGTCCAGCAGGCCTATGTCTCCAGGCACCTCCTCTTCCGGAAATTTTTCTTTGCCACCCTGGGCGGGACCATCGGCTCCGGAATCATCGGGATCTGTATGGCTTACAGGGGATTCGGAGTGTGGTCGCTTGTCGCCCAGCACCTGATCAATACGGCAGTCGATACCCTGATCCTGTGGCTGACAGTGCCGTGGCGCCCGGAGCGCATTTTTTCCGTGCAAAGGCTGCGGAAATTGTTTTCCTACGGCTGGAAGCTGCTGGCATCCTCTCTTCTGGATACGGGCTATAACAGTCTCCGTTCGCTTCTCATAGGGAAAATGTACACGTCGGCGGATCTGGCTTATTACAACAGAGGACAGCAGCTTCCGTCCCTGATCGTGACCAATATCAATACCTCGATTGACAGCGTGCTTTTTCCTGCAATGTCCAGGGAGCAGGATGACCGCGGACGGGTCAGGAACATGACCCGCAGGGCGATCCAGACAAGCACCTATATCATGGCACCTCTGATGATCGGCCTCGCTGTCTGCTCGGAGACCCTTGTGCGTCTGGTCCTGACGGAAAAATGGCTTCCCTGTGTTCCCTTTCTGGCCATTTACTGCATCGCTTTTATGTTTTATCCTGTCCATACGGCGAACCTGAATGCCATCAAAGCAATGGGCCGGAGCGATCTCTTTCTGAAACTGGAGATTGCTAAAAAAACGATCAGTGTTTTGGTGATCCTGATCACTGTCCGGATCAGCGTGATGGCGATGGCATGGAGCGTCCTGGCCCTGAGTATTGTCGGCCAGATCATCAACAGTATGCCCAACAGAAAGCTGCTCAGATATGGTTACGAGGATCAGCTGATGGACATTCTGCCGGGCATTGCCCTGGCGCTCTTCATGGGTTTCTGCATCCGGCCGCTTCCCGGGCTGGGCCTGGGAGATACAGCCACTCTGGCGCTGCAGATTCTGCTGGGGGCAGCAGTCTATTTGGCCGGATCCGCGGTCTTAAGACTGGAGGCCTTCCGTTACCTGATTTCGGCTGTAAAAGCCTTCCGCAGCAGGGAGCAATGATTAAGGGGAGTGAAAAATGAATCAGATCAATGTCACCAGGTCCTCTATGCCGTCTTTTGAAGAATACTGTGCGGAGATAAAGGATTTATGGGAGAGCCGCTGGCTCACCAACATGGGAGCCAAACATGATCGATTTCAGAAGCGGCTGGAGTCGTACCTGAATGTGCCCCATGTGACTCTGTTCACGAACGGACATCTTGCCCTGGAGGAATCGATCCGGGCATTCGGCTTCCCTGCGGGAAGCGAGGTGATCACGACTCCCTTTACTTTTGCATCCACGACACATGCGATCGTGCGCAACAATCTGGTGCCGGTCTTCTGCGATATCCGCAGGGAGGACCTGACCATGGATCCGACACTGATCGAGGGACTGATCAGTGAAAAAACTGTCGCCATACTCCCGGTACATGTATATGGAAACATGTGTGCCGTAAGGGAAATCGGCGAAATCGCGAAAAGGCACGGACTGAAATTGATCTACGATGCGGCGCATGCCTTCGGTGTCCGCCTGAATGGACGATCTGCCGCCTGCTTCGGGGATATTTCCGTTTTCAGCTTTCATGCGACCAAGGTCTTTCACACAATTGAGGGCGGTGCCGCATGCTGCAGAGAGGAAGCGATGGTGCAGAAGCTGGAGGATCTCAAAAACTACGGGATCCGCGATGAGGAGACGGTAGCTGCCGTGGGCGGAAATGCCAAGATGAGCGAATTCCAGGCGGCCATGGGAATCTGCAATCTGCGTCATATTAACCGCTGTATTTTAGAGCGGAAGAAGGCTGCGGAACGCTATCGGGAGCGGCTTAGCGGCGCGCAGGGACTCCGGCTTCTCGATCCGCAGAATGGTGTGCAGTCCAACTATTCCTACTTTCCGGTCCTGTTTGAGACAGAACAGTATATCCGGGATGAGGCCGCGGAGCTTCTTGCCGCAAACGGGATTTTTGCCAGGAAATATTTCTATCCTCTTACGAGCGATTTCGCATGTTACCGCGGCCTGGGCCGGGCGAAAGCGGCTCCCGCATGTTACCGCGGTCAGGATCAGGCAGAAGCGGCTCCGGCAGACAGACCGGAAACCGGACGGCAGGATACTCCGGCCGCCCGGCAGGCGGCGGAGCAGGTACTCACCCTTCCTCTGTACCCGGAGCTGACAGTGGAGGAGATCGACCGCATCTGCCATATCCTGCTGAAAAAACAATGAGGAGACTTACCATGATTCTGGCAGCAAACCAGCCGTATTTTCTCCCTTACATCGGCTACTGGCAGCTGATCCGCTCGGCAGATATTTTTCTGATCGGGGATGACTATCAGTACAAAACCAGGAGCTGGATCAGCCGCAACAGGATCCTTCAGAAAGGGAAACCTGTCTGGTTCGGCATTGAGATCGAGAAGGCGTCATGTTTCAGATTATGCACCGAACTGCACCTGGCACCTGTCAATTGTGTCAATTGGAAAAAGAAGCGGGATATTCTGTATGACGCATATCACAAGGCGCCTTTTTACACAGAAGGGATCCGGCTGATGGAAGAGATCCGGGACTGCGATGAGACGGTGCTCTCGGAATATCTCCTTCATTCCATCAGGACGGTCTGCCGCTATCTGCAGATCAGCACGCCGATTGCAAGGACCTCGGACCTTGACGGCAACAGGGCATACAGGCGTGAGGAGCGCATTTATGATATGTGCCGCAGGCTGGGGGCGGACACCTATATCAATCCCATCGGCGGTATGGGCATATACGATTTTGCAAAGTTCAGGCAGCAGGGGATCACATTGAAGTTTTTGCGCGCGGATGAGATTGTCTATAAACAGTTTGAAAATCCATTTATTCCCAATCTTTCCATTCTGGATCTGATCATGTTCAACTCCAGAGAGGAAGTAATCAGTATGCTGGACCGGTATAATTTGATTACCGGACCGCAGGTTTCTGACAAAACGGAGGAAGGTCAGCCATGAAACAGATGACGTTTGAAAACTTTTATCAGCACAACACAGATATCTATTCTCTCGAGGGGTTTTCACCGGTCATTGTAGACCGGGCGTATCTGGAAAAGCTGGGTGTTTCTGTACATGCTTCGGAGGAGACATATGCGAAGCTGGAAGCCGGCTCCCGCGTCTTTATGGAGCGCTGGAAAAACCACACGGTAATACCGGTACAGCATCTGGTGCTGGAAGACCTTGTCCCCGAAGAGGTGGACACCGAGATCCACAACTATACCGGCCGCTGTCCCACTCTGACATTTGAGATCAATCCCGTAAAGGGATGCAACGTCGGATGCCAGTATTGTCTGGTGACGGACGGCGTGCACGAACAGCAGCTCGTCGCATACGAGAATTATCACCTCTATGTGCGTTATCTTCTGAAAGAGATGAACGGCACCCCGACAAGAGAGATTACGTCGGAGGATCTGCGCAGAAAAGACGAGCTTTTGAAGGAACTGGCCCGGTGCATCGAAAAGAATCCCGCCGGAAAAAAGGATATTGAGCGGCAGATCACAGAGGTCAGCCGCGGCAAAAACTGGAATCACTATTACTATTTTTCTCCCAAGACAGAGGCTCTGCAGGAGCCGACGCTGCGGACCGGAATCGCCCACCGGATCCTGAAGGAGTTCATCCGTCATTATGAGGAGTATCCGGACTCCAACGCCAGGCTTTTCGTCGCGTCCAAGGCGGGCGCAAAACATCTGCTGTGCGAGTATGAGGGCGAGACCATTCTGGATCTCTTCTGTCAGCTCAAAGACAAGATGCAGTACAACGTATCCGTATCCATCATGCCGGACGCTTTCCGCGATATCCTGGAGCCCTATGCCGCCCCCATCGAGGAGCGCCTGAAGGCGGTGCGGCTCTGCAGGGAGAAGGGAATTCCCGCGGAGGCCGCCCTTGTGCAGCCGATCTTCACACCTTACCTGACACCGGAACATATCCGGAGCTTTTTTGACAGGTTGCGCGCGGAGGGCATCATCAACTACAAGCCGGAATTCCTCACGGCCTGCATGGAGAATCTTGCCATGCTGGGACAGATCCTGGGCCATTTTGACAAAGATCTCGAGCGTGCTCTTTACGAGGATTACATCATGCCGGAAAATGCCGACCACAAGAAGCAGCGCGGGCGCACGGCTCCAGACCGGGCACTGAGCATCGACAATATCCGCAAAATGATGGATTATACAAAACAGATCGGCATGTCGACCAGCATCTGCTACTGGGTCAGGAAACAGCTCCGCATCGGAAATGATCTGATCCCGATCATCAACGAGAACGGCTTCCAGTGCCTGGGCTATCAGTCCAAGCTCTTTAAGAAGCAGGATTAATGGCCGGGACTTTCAGCCGGATCACGCCGGGATCGGTGCGTCCTGATCGAAGCAACAGCAGCCCGAATCACATCGGGGATGTATCAGCGGATCTTTGCGGGGGACTTTGATGGGAGAAAAGTATAAAGAGGCCTTTATCTCTCTTCATGGAGAGAAAGCGGCCTATTACGGCCGGTGGTATCACGATCGGCCGATGGCGATCACATCCGCGCGCAGGGATGAACTGCGCCGGCTGCATCAGGTCTTATACAAATGTATTGTCTATATGGCGGAAAACTACCGGGAGTATGTGCCCCGGTATATGCCCCTTTCCGACAGGGAAATGGAGATATTGGACCGGCAGAGCCGGTATCCCTTCCGGGCGGGAACCTATCGTCCGGATTATCTGGTGTCGGAGAAGGGAGACCTGCTCCTGTGCGAGATCACCAGCCGTTTTTTCGGCCACGGGATTTTCATGTCCTATTTTGCGGACTGCGCGGCGGAGAAATTCCTGCGGAAAATCGAGGACGAAGACGGGAAAGCGGGTTATTCCCCGCTCTATTCCACTTTGAATGAGCGCCTGCACTGCATGCTGCAGATCACGGGGGATAAAAAAGAGATCTATGTGCTCAAAAGTGCGGACAAGACCGGCGAGATCGCATTGTATAAACCCTTTTATGAGGCCTTTGGGAAAAACGTGGAGGTCTTTGAGGCTGAGGATGTGGAAAGAAATATTGACCGCTGGAAAAAGGGATTTGTGATCAGCGCCCTGAACCAGAAGGATCTTCTGTCTTTTTCCCAAGGGACGATCGAAGCCATGATCGAGGCGGGAATGTACAATGACTTCCGCACGATTTTCCTCATACATGACAAGCGTTTTATGAACCTCTGGTTTCAGGATGCTTTTACGGACAGGTGCCTGACAGGGGAGGAGACCGCCTTCCTTCGCAGCCGCGCGATCCCCACTTATCTGTACGGAGACAGGGACGATATCTGGCAGGAGGCACGCGGCAATAAGGACGGATTTATCCTCAAACATCACCGGCTCGGGAAGAGTGAGAAGGTGTACGCAGGACCATTGACAGACATAATGACCTGGGAGAATCTGTGGAAGAGCGGGGACGTACAGGATATGATCCTGCAGCCCTTTATCCGGCAGAGAAAATATCCGACGGTCTGGGAGGGGACGCCCTTTGAGGACTATATCTGCGGCATGATGCTCTGCGCGGACGACCGATATTTTGACTCGGGCATGTTCCGCGCCTCCAGTCTTCCGGTCACAAATATCGGGGATGACCGCAAGGTGTGTCCGATCCACACGGATGACCCGCGGATCTTGCAGGGAGCAGACATACTATAGCAGGCTGTAACGAGTGTTCTGTTGTTTCAATGTTTAATTGGTGTTACAATTGCCTGCGCGAAAACCTGCTGATTTACCGGGAGACAGGATGAGCGGAGACAAAACGCAGATTACACGGTCATGATGACCCTGACCAATCTGGTTGCCAGCTTTGCCATGGGGGCCACGATCCTGCTGGGACAGCAGATCGGGCGCGGTTTATGGTGCCAGGCACCATAAACCCCAGTGGTCTTACACTTGTAGGAGAAGCGCTCGGAAAGAGCGACCTTGTCAAACGCGCCAACAGAATAGCTATTGACAAAAAGCGGTCTCAGCCACAGATCAAGAACGGTGATATCCTGCTCACATATATCGGGCTTCTCTGCCAGGGGAAAACAAGCTACGATTCTGTGCGCGAGTTCCATGCAGATCCGGATTATTTCAAGGCGGC
>JAFWDM010000073.1 GCA_017513005.1 Lachnospiraceae bacterium | reverse complement strand
GGGTTCGGGTTCCGGCTCCGGCTCGGGTTCGGGTTCCGGCTCCGGCTCGGGTTCAGGTTCCGGCTCGGGCTCCGGATCCGCAATCTCTTCCGTTGAACCTGCATTCACACTCTCCGTCTGTACAGCCTCGTCAGCTGCAAGAACAGATACTGCAGGTGCAGCAAGTGCCAGAGAAGCGGACAGAGCTGCTGCCGTAAAGTAGATCCCTGTTTTCTTCAAAAGTTCGAGACGCTTCAATTTCTTTTCCTCTTAAAAATCCTCATATAGACCGTAGACCTCGTTGAGAAGCATATTGTCAACTCTGCCGCGCAGGTCTTTAAACAGTTATCGCAGACTACTCTCCTATTCTAAATCCAAATTGACAATAAATGCGACAAAAAATCGTAAAAAAAGTGTAAAAAACAGCATTTTATGGGATACGATTACTCTCTGTTCTCGAAATCATCGATCAGCTGTGTGATCAGACGTACGGTTCCTTCGATTCCCAGGACTGAGGAATCGATCGTAAAGTCATACGTATCCGCCCGTCCCCACTTGCCGGAGGCGTAATAGTTGTAATAACTCTGGCGCTGGCGGTCGATCCTGGCCATGAAATCCGTGATCCGCTTTCCGTTCTGCTCCTGTTCGCTGTAGTCCGGATAGGTGCGGACCCTGTTGATCTTGAACTCCTCCGGCGCATGGATAAAGATATTCAGGACGTCCTTCCGGTCGATCAGAGCCTCGTCCGCACAGCGTCCGATGAAGACGCACGGGCCCTGTTCGGCGAGGGATTTGATGGTCTCAAACTGGGCCAGGAAAACTTTCTGGCTCAGAGGCATATCCGTAAAGGCCGCTGTGGCTCCATGCCCGAAGGTATAGGTATCCATCACGAGGTTATATAAAAAGGAACTGGTAGGCCGTTCATCCTCGCGCTGGATGATCTCTTTACAGAAACCGCTTTCTTTTGCAACATGTGCCAGCAGCTCCTTGTCATAAAACTTGATTCCGTAATGGTCCGCGATCTTCTGGCCGATCTCACGGCCTCCGGAACCATATTGCCTGCCGATCGTTAAAATGGTTTTCATATTGTTCCCTTTCCTGAATGCATACCTCTTCGAATTTCAGCACACACTTTATCAGCACACTGTCTGTCAGCGTGTACTTTATCAGCACATACTGTATCAGCACACAGCCTGTCAGTGTGCACATTATCAGCGCGTACTCTGTACATTCATCCGGTCTTCGCCCGGCTGTTATCAGTTATTATAATCCCGAAAATCGGAATATGCAAACAAAAATACGTATTTGCAGATGAAAGCATAGTTTCTCGAAACATGATTTTTTATTCGGTATTCGTCTCTTATCTCTTTACTTTCAAGACTCGCCCGCGAGTCTTGCGCAATGAATTGAGTTTCTCTTTTTGCGCGCGTATTCCACGACTGAAGTCACGGGTCTTGCGCGATGAAGAATAAACACATTTATGATTGCATCTATCATCGTTGTATCACAGTTTTTTTTCCGAGAGCTTTTTCAGGATCTTTTCAAAGTAGTCCGGCAGAGGAGCCGTCGTCTCGATATAGTCTCCCGTCACAGGATGGATAAATCCCAGGATCATGGCATGCAGGCACTGTCCCTGTAGGGCAAAAGGGCTTTTTTTCCTGCTTCCGTAAACAGTATCTCCTAAGAGCGGATGCCGGCTCCAGGCCAGATGCACGCGGATCTGGTGGGTTCGTCCGGTCTCCAGACGGCACTCCACATAGGTGTAGTCTCCAAAACGCTCGAGGACACGGACATGGGTGACAGCCGGCTTTCCGTCCGGGCGCACCGCCATCTTTTTCCGGTCGGAAGGGTCGCGTCCGATCGGCTCGGAGACTGTGAAGCTGTCCTCCCGGATATTGCCAAGGACGATCGCCCGGTATCTGCGCACGATGGAATGTGCTGCCAGCTGGGCCGCGATGCTGCGATGGGCCTCGTCGTTTTTGCAGACGATGACGCTTCCGGTGGTATCCTTGTCGATCCTGTGGACGATTCCGGGCCGCAGGACGCCGTTAATGCCGGACAGGCTTCCCCGGCAGTGAAAAAGGACGGCGTTGACAAGTGTCCCGGTATAATGCCCGGCCGCCGGGTGGACGACCATGTCCTTGGGCTTATTGACGATCAGGACATCGTCATCCTCATAGAGGATGTCCAGAGGAATATCCTCGGGCAGAATGTCAGGCAGCATCCTGAGCGGCAGAAAGACCGAAACAGTCTCACCGCCGGCAGCCACCGTGCTGGGTTTGGGAACCTTCCCGTCCAGTTTCACACATCCATCCTTGATCAGCTTTTTCAGGTAGCTCCTGGACTGGCCCGGGATCCTGGCTGCAAGGACCCTGTCGATCCTCTCTCCCGCCATTTCCGGGTCCACCTGCATGGAGAAGGAATCTCCCTCTGCGCAGTCAGAAACGGCGGAGCCGGGATCCGCGCTGTTGAAGCTAAAGATTTCCGGGTCCATATCCCCGTTATACAGTGATCCGGCGGCTGAGGTGCAGGGATCCTCCTCCAGAAGAGCCGGAATATCTGTCTGCAGGTTATCCATGTAAATCACCTCTGTCCTTCTTTTTATCCCCGGTCAGGAAGGTAAAATCCTCTTCTTCTCTGTAATAAAAAAGAGAGAGGAGCAGGAGCACGAAAGTGGCGCAGGTGATAAAAATATCCGCGACATTGAAGACCGGAAAATCTATGAGGGAAAAATAGATAAAATCCCGGACATAGGAAAGAAAGAGCCGGTCGATCAGATTGCCCACCGCGCCTGCGGCGATCAGATACAGGCAGAGCCGCATGGGCCTGTACTTTTTCCCGTCCGGGATCCGGACCAGGCAATACCCGATCACGGCAAGAGCAGCGACCGTGATCAGCAGGAAAAAGATTCGCGCGTTCTGCAGAATGCCGAAGGCAGCGCCGCAGTTCTGAACATATGTCAGCTCCAGGATGCCCGGCAGCAGGACGATCCTTTTTCCTCCTTCGAGCGCCTGCACGGCCCATACCTTGGTCAGCTGGTCAAAGAGGACCAGCGGCACGATCAGCAGGCACATGAAGAGCCGCTTCTTTTTTTGATCCGGCTGCGCAGCCGCCTTATTATCATGTTGGTCAAGACGCATTCTCTGGTTCCTTTTCAATGAAAATAGCCATGACGGCAGCACCGTCATGGCACATATTCTCTCTTTTCCTGCGCACTGCATCCCTCAGCCGAAAGCCGGTGACTCTGTACAGTAAATCTGACGAAAAGCAGACACCTTCTGTACAGAAACAATTGCTGCTGCACTGTCCTCTCGAGGGGCGGCAGCAGAGCTTCCTATTGCATTACCTTCCGGTAAAAGGCATATCCAGTGCCGCGCTGCCGTCCTGGTCCGCCCCGACAGGGGTGGAGATATCCCCGCTGATATCCACGCTCGAAGGGGTGATGACGAAGATATAGTGGGAGATCTTCATCACGTTGCCCTGTACGGCATAGCAGGAACCGGAGGTGAAATCGATAATGCGCTGTGCGATCTCCACGTCGAGTCCCTCCAGATTCAGGACGACTGTACTGCCGGAAAGAATGAGATCTGTCACGTCCCTGGCATCGTTGACAGATGTGGGCTTGACGATACTGACCTCCATACCGGATTCAGAGTACTGCCTCTTGACAGAAGACCTGCCGCTGACTGCACTCTCACGCTCGGGCATGACGCGCCTGCGGTTATTTCGGGGTGCCGATGTGTTCTCAAGTTCTTCCATTTTTACATCCTCATTTTCGAAAGCTGGCTCAGCGGTTTCAGGTTCTTCCTCATAGAAATCGCCGTCTTCCTCTTCGCGCTCGTCATCATAGGCATCATCATTGAACTTCATCGCATTGATGAGCTTGTCCATAACACTCATAGGTTCTTCCTCCCTGTATCTATATAAAGATCATTACAGATCATAATTGCGCTTTCCGAAAATCGCCGTACCCACGCGTATATGGGTGGCTCCCTCTTCGATGGCGACCTCAAAGTCACCGGTCATTCCCATGGACAGAAAATCCATAGAGACATTATCAATGGATTGATGATCGATGTCAACAGCTAATTCCCGCAGTTTTTTAAAATAGACGCGGTTCGTCTCGGGATCATCCGTGTAGGGAGCGACTGTCATCAGGCCCCGGATCCGGATGCCCGGCAGCGGAGAGATCTCACGGATCAGAGGCAGTACCCCCGCACAGGTAAGGCCGAACTTGCTCTCCTCTTCAGCCACGTTGACCTCCAGGAGGATGTCCATGACCCGGCCCGCCTTCACGGCTTCTTTGCTGACAGCCTGTGCCAGCGCCGCGCTGTCCACACTGTGGATCATCACGACCCTGTCCATAAGGTATTTGGCTTTGTTGCGCTGCAGATGCCCGATCATATGCCACTGAATATCCCCGGGCAGCTGCGGAACCTTGTCCACGATCTCCTGGACCCGGTTTTCTCCAAAGCTCCTCTGTCCGGCATCGTAGGCCTGCTGCAGGTCCTCTACAGGCATCGTCTTGGTGACACATATGAGCGTGACCTCTTCACGGCTGCGCCCTGCCCGTTTGCAGGCCGCCTGGATCCGCTCCTCCACAGAGCGGATATTCTGTGCAATCATCTTTGCTTATGTCCTCCTGTTTCAGATTTTACTGATTATATCGAATGGAATCCGCATGCAGGACGATGTAATCGTATTCCTGCAGCCCATAGAGCTCGTTGGAGGAAACAATGGAATATTCACTGTTCTGCATCAGGACTTTGACCTGGCGGAAATCCGGATATCCCTTGTTTATATAATAGACCCCGATGAGCTTTTCCTTCTTGCCGAGTGTGAATTCCTCCACGGAATCCGGGCGCTGGATGATCTGTCCGTCCCGCAGCACCGAATTATCGAGGTAATATTCCGTTTCGGTCTCACTGTAGGGCGTCGCTGCCACGAACTGGGTCCCGGGACTCCCGTTTTCGGTGTAGACACGGAGCAGGACTCCCGGCTGTCCGTTGGATCCATCGAAAATAAATTCCTTCGGGACCAGGAAAAAATCCCCGTCTGTAATGGAGGATGTAGGGACCTTCAACCCTTTTTTCTCATTGGACAGGATCTCGATATCAATGAATCGATCCGTGCAGAATGTTTCCATGGAATTGGAAAATTGCAGATTGGCAAAGCAGTTCCCGTCTTTATCCTGCCTTGTCTCCACATGGGCCCAGGAAGTGTAATTATTCTTTCTAAAACGCACCTCCACATACTCTTCGCTGCGGAACTGGTCCGCGATCTCCGGTCCGGGGAGCATGACTGCGACCGACCAGTTTTCGTCCGTGATCAGACGATAGGCCGGCCTGCCCTCCTTGATCGCCCTGCCGTTCTGCAGGGCTTTCTGTTTGCATCCGGAGCTGTCAAAGTCCTTTGCCGTTAAGGATTCGAAGGTCTTTTCGCTGTAATTGTCATAGGAATATACGATCGATCCCGACTCAGGAGCGCCTACTGTATGGAGGGACTTCCTGTCCGCCCTGCTGATACCGGAGAGGATCGCACGGTTGCTGATCTTCTGCGCCTGGCTGGTGGAGGCACTTTTAAAATCATAGGCAGAATAGAAACGGGCTGGATCAAAATCCTGTACAAAGCGGATGGCCTGGTCCCGGAAGCCCGAAAGGTCTGCCTCCGTAAAGAGATCTCCGGCCAGCATGCCGGCGTCGGCATAGTCGGCGAGTTCTCCCTTCTCATCCACGGAATAGGCGAGCCCTCCGGCCCGGACGCGGTCCCCTTCCCTGTTATAATAATTGACGGTCCCGGTATAGAGGCTGTTGACGATCGTCTCCTGCCGCAGGGCGATCCCCCGGTAAGCCCGGTTCTCGGACAGGGTCCCCATGCGCACTTCATAGACCTCCGTCTTCCGGGAGGTCGCATACGTCACCACACTGACGAGAATATAGACGAGGATGATAAAAAAAATGACCATGCCGATGTCAAAGTGCATCAGCAGCTGAAGCGGGCTGAACCGCTCCCTTCTCTCTTCTTCCATAAACTCTTTCTTTATCTTCCGGGTGCTCTCCGTTTTTTCCCGAAAATGCGGGGACCATCATGGATGGCGAACCGTCTGGTCCTCTGTTTCCGGCCCTGACGGATAAAAGCGGGCAGGAGCGTCTGGTCCTGCTCCTGCCCGGTTCGGATAAACGTTACTTACCACTGTGTCTGCGCAGGGCGGGAATCGGAGATTCCCGCCCGAAAAGTTTCAGAAACCGATCAGAAACCGATCAGAGCGCAACCGTAATATACTCCTTCAGTTCCTCGGGTATTTCATGCTCATCCATGGACACACTGATAAAAAAGCTGACACCGAAAGTGCTGCTCAGTGCTTCCAGTCTACGGATAGCCGGAGTGATGTCCAGCCCTTTTAAATGGGAAACATCCAGAAAACTGTCAAAATACATCTGTTCCAGGTCATGATCCTGGGAAATAATACCGCTGACAAAGCCAAGGAACTGATCCGCGTTGTCGATCATGTAATCACTTACATTGATCAGACGGATCCTGTTGTTGAGCTCATACATATGCTGGGCGCTCTTGTCCAGATAGCAGACACTGCCGAGGATATCCTTAATATCGGTATTAGCCTTGTTCAGGATCCACTTTGTCTTTCCCTTGCCCTTGTTGCCGGTGATCAGATGAACCATTTGGCGAAACCTCCTACTAAAATGTTAATGTCTTTTACAGCGTGCGGGACCGGGTCTGCTGCAGACCTCTTCGTGCCTCACCGCTGTTCTATCATTATAGATGAATCAAAGTGAAAATACAATTTAAAAAACTATAAACCCGGTTTATATCCCCTTTCCTGCCGCAGAAGACGGTTCATAAAGACATACAGGGAGCTGTAATCCGGTGCGCCCAGGATAACGGAAACAAATTCTCTCTCATCAGCACTTCTGGAAAGGATGATCAGACAGTTGCCGGCCTGATTTGTCGTACCGGTCTTGCCGCCGACGACCGTGATCCCCTTCGGGGGAGCCGCAGTGCCGAGAAGGTAAAAGTCGGTGGAGGGAACCTCGATCGCCCGGATCTCACCGTCCTTATCGTGAAAAATGGTACTGTAATAGTTCAGATCAATCAGTTCACGGAATTTCGGATATTTCAGACATTCGCGGAAGATCAGGAAAAGATCATAGGCGGTGGTGTAATGGTCGTCGTCATGCAGTCCGTGCGGGTTCACGAAATGTGTATTCGTCGCTCCGATCCTGGCCGCTTCTTCGTTCATCATCCTGATAAAATCGTCGTAGTCTTTTCCGATGTGCTCCGCGATCAGAACGGCGGCATCATTGGCGGAATAGACCATCAGATAGTGGATCGCCTGGTCCAGGGTCATTTTGTCACCCTTTTCGATCCCGATCTTCTGCGCCTCCCACTCCATTTCGGGAACTCGGGAGGATGCAGTCAGCATTTCATCCATATCCCCGTACTTGATCGCCAGCAGGGCCGTCATGATCTTGGTCGTACTCGCCGGATACAGCCTGTCTGTAATATTTTCCTCGATCACAGTATGTCCGTCGTCCAGATCAAAAAGGCCGGCGGCATATACGGGGCCGATGTCGAGGGCCCCGCCCTCGCCAGGTACCGGCAGGTCCTCCGCATATAGAGAAACCGTACCGCCAAAATCGGCCGTCACGGCCGTCAGAGACCAGCTGCTCCTGTTCAGGTTATCGCTGTAGGCGGAGATATAGCCCCGGCTGCATCCGGACAGTATGAAAACGGTCAAAAGCGCAGGCACCATACCTCTCCGAAGGAAAGTGCCCGCGCGTACTACAAAATCCGTATCTTTCACAGGTTCTCTCATTTATAGATCTCCCGCCATTCCATATCGCCCCGGTCGAGCGATTTGATCAGAAGTTCGGCTGTCGCCAGATTTGTGGCAAGCGGGATATTGTGCATGTCACAGAGCTGGACAACGATATTGACATCGGGCTCATGGCGCTTGGCCGTAAGCGGGTCCCGCAGAAAGATCACGAGATCGATCTCATTGTGCTCGATCTGCGCGCCGATCTGCTGCATGCCGCCCAGATGGCCCGCCAGAAGCTTGTGGATCGAGAGGTTCGTGACCTCTTCGACCAGCCTTCCTGTCGTACCGGTCGCGCACACGTCATTCTTGGCCAGAATCCCCCTGTAGGCTATACAAAAATTCTGCATCAGCTTTTTTTTCGCGTCATGTGCTATCAGTGCAATCTTCATAGATTTAATTACTCCGTACCCGTTCTTTCCTTCTGCCGTTTCTCACAGATCGTGACCCGCTTATGAAAAAGCAGGCTGTTTCCGGGATCCCGCCGTTTAAAAAAGCAGAGGTCTTCTCCTTAAAAAGACAGCATCCATCAAATCTAAAAGACAGCATCCGTCAGATCTGCATCCGGACGTTTAAAGTGAATCCGATGCCGGCATACAGGCATACCAGGCTGGTAAGGCCATAGCTCACGAAAGGCAGCGGGATCCCCGTATTCGGCAGGATCCCCGTTGCGACCCCGATATTGAGAAAGCTCTGCAGACCGATCCAGGCCCCCATACCGGCAGCTATGATCCTTCCCTGCGCATCCTTCGCCCGTGCGGCGATCAGAAAACACTTCAGGGTGATCAGAAAGATCAGGACAATGGCCGCGCAGGAACCGATAAACCCGAAGGTCTCCCCGATGACCGTAAAAATAAAGTCTGTCTGCGACTCCGAGATGAACCCGGTCTTCAATAAAGAACTGATCTGCTGGTCATTTCCCTTGCCGTACAGGCCTCCGGACCCGATCGCCATCATAGAGTTCATCGTCTGGTAAGCTGTGGTATCCGCATAGTTTTCAGGATGAAACCAGGCCAGGATCCGGTTCTGCTGGTACTGGGACAGGATACTGCTGTTTCCGCTGAGCGCCTGTGTGATGACCAGGATGAAAGCAGGGACGGCCACGGCAAACGCGGCGACAATGACCTGCCATTCCAGCCCCCCCACGAACATCATGATGAAAAAGATCAGAAGCATGACGAGACTTGTCGAGAAATCCGGCTCTTTGTAAACCAGAAAGACCGGCACGGCCATCAGCAGGATGCAGGCGGCCAGGTGCGGAGCAAGAGACATTTTTTTTCTGTACAGTATTATGAACTCCGCATAAAACAAAATCAACAGCAATTTCGCCGCTTCGGAGGGCTGGAAGGTGATCCCGAACAGAGAGATCCACCTCTGCGCTCCTCCGCCGGAGGAACCCGCGAACAGGACCAGGAGCAGGAGCGCGATCGCAGCCCCGTAGAGGATCCAGTGGAACCTGAGTACGAGGTGATAGTCCACCAGAGAGATGAGCAGCATCAGCGCGATCCCGATCCCCAGACCGATCAGCTGCCGCTGATAGAGCTCCGGCGCGGCATTCTGGATCGCGAGCAGTCCGCAGTAATTGAGCGCACAGACCAGGGCGACCAGAAAATAATCAAATTTTTTGAATGAAAACGTAGCAAACATAGTGTTCTCCGGCTGTTCCGGCCCGGAATCGCAAAACATTCCCGGCCCGGCTGCCTTTCTCCTCATCGGTCGTCACATGTTCACGCTCTGTCGCCGGTGTGAACATGTACTGTTTCGAACTGGTCGGTACTGTAACCGTCAGTCGTTGGATGTGCCCTGATTCAGCACGATACTGTCTACGATCTCCTCCAGATCATCTCGATGATAGTTGTAGCGGATCACGTCCGCCGCCAGCTGCGCCGCATAGGACGATGAGTATCCATTCGGAATGCGGACCGCCAAGGCGATCTTCTGCATGGCTTCCATCTCCTCCGCGTTCCAGGCATTGGGCTCGTAGTAGGGCGCATAGCCGACAAACAGGGCATTGTCAGGCATGTCCGTCTGCTGGGCCGTGCCGGTCTTGCCTGCGACGGGAACATCCCACAGGACGTTGAATGCCCCGTATCCCTGTACCACCCGCCGCATGCCTCTGTGGATAGCATTCCACTGGTTCTCTTCCAGACTGATCGTATTTTCGATATGTTTTTCGTGGCTGCTGATATTCTCTTTATCCACCTGGATCCTGTCGATCAGGGTCAGACGGAAATCGGTTCCGCTGTTGGCGACCGCGGAAACGTATCGGGCAAGGCTTGCGGTCGTAAAGGCATTTGTGTCCTGTCCGATCGCACCGCGGATGGGGTCGCCCGTCAGAAGGGACGGCTCGGATTCACTGACCTCGACGCCGGAGGTCGTCCCCAAACCGTACAGCTGGGCGTACTTCTGAATCCGCTCGACCCCGTAGTTGGAGTTGTAGGTATAGCTTCCGTCCGTACCCAGCCGGTAGCCCATCTCGTAAAAATAGATGTTGCAGGAGTTTGCGATCGCCCCTTCCAGATTCTGCTTTTTGTGGCGGCCGGGATAGATCCAGCATTTCGGCGGGTTCGGATCCTCCTTGACTTTGGTGAAGGCCGCCTTCTTTTTGCAGTTGACTCTTTCAGAGAGATCGACGACCTCCTCTCCGAGAGCTGCAGTGGCCGTCACCAGCTTGAAGGTGGAGCCGGGAGCTGTCAGCTGCTGTGTCGCATAGTTCAAAAGGGGATTGGCGGGATCCTCCAGGAGCCGGCGGTAATAGGACTCGTCGTTGATCCGGTTCGTGTCATAACCGGGGTAGGACACCATGGCCAGGACATCTCCGGAGGAAGGATCCGTCACGACGGCAGAAGCTGTCGAGGGATACAGATGGAGCTGGGCAGGTGTCAGATCCATGTCGCGGATCCGGTTGTAGATAAAGGTGAAATCGCTCTCTCCCCACTCGCTCTCGAAGCTCTCAAGCTCCTCATCACTGACGTCCACGATCTCCTGGTCCAGAAGCAGGTGACAGACCTGGTTTGCCGAGATCTCCCGGTTGATGATCATGTATTTATAGAGCGCATTGCGCATATCACGGTCGTTAAAGGAATCCTCTCCAGCCCCGACGACACGGGAAAAAAGCCTTCGACAGCATCCATCAGACCGTCAGCGCCGGATCTGTCGACCGACAGATACCTGCAGTCCGGATCGATCCAGTCTTTCCGGATCGCTTCCCTGACCAGATCATAGAGCGATGTCGTCCCGTTCTCCCAGGCCTGATAAACATCATTGTCATTTATCGCTTCATTGTCTGCCGTGATCACACCGTAATCAAACAGTGCCTGGGCAAGCAGGGTCTGGTAGGTCTGCATCTCACGTCCCAGATCCTTCCAGACGCTCCTTCCGTCCCTGAACTCGTTCCGGATCTCTCTGTCCGCATGCTGGCGGAAGCTTTCGATCGTGTCCGCGACCTTCCGCTCGGTCTCACTTGCCTCCGCAGAGGTGAAGTGCGTGCTGTCAATGATGTTGCAAAGGCAGGAGACATAGACATTGCTGGCCGGGATCCCTATGCTGCTGCCGCTGTCATCCTCCGAGATGACCTGGTCTACGATCCCGTCATAGAGTTTGGACAGAATGATATTGCGCAGGTTGTTTTCAATGATCCTGTACACGGCGATCTGCAGGTCGCTGTCGATCGTCAGGTAGACGTCGCGGCCCTTCACGGCGTCATAGGGTTTTTCCGCATTGGGAAGATCCTTTACCTTCACCTCCACGTCCGTCACTCGTCCGATATTGTCGACGTTGAAGGTGTTCTGGCCGCTCTTTCCGTGGAGGATGTCCTCCTGGGAGGCCTCGATCCCCGTAAGGCCGACGGTGTCTCCCTCCCGGTAGAGGGGGTGCCCGTTCTCATCCGTATCTGTGTGCTCCTCCAGATATTCCTCAGACGCCTCGCCGGTGTATCCCAGTATATTGCTGAAAAACTGTGCGTTGTGATAACGGCGCACAAGTTCCTCCTCGATCTGTACACCATCATCTTCCGAACTGAATTCGCTTTCGATCGCCTCTCTTGTCTCATCCGAGACATCCTTCGCAAGGGTCGTCGCTATATATTTCTGATAATAGTTCAGGCTCAGGTTATACCGGGCCGCCACCATCTCCAGGATAGTCCTGCGGTCCTCTTCATCTGTGGTGCCTGCATTGATCCCGTAGCGGTCTGCCAGATCTGCGACGACATCGGCAGCTGTCTTCTGCAGGTTCTGGGCCGGCATTTCCGCCGGGTCCGCATATCCGTATATATCCGCCAGAAATCTGTTTCTGGCCGTCTGCCCCATTTCCTTGAAATAAAAACTGCCGCCGACGAGCTGGATCGAGAAATCCGTCAGCATCTCGTCTTTATTCTCATGGACGATCTCGATGACCCTGCGGATCCTGCTGTTGAGGATGTTGTTGTCAGAGGAAGAATCATCCGTCAGGTCATTCATGGTGATATTATAAGTGGGCACAGTCTCTGCCAGGACTTTCCCGTCCTTGTCGAGGATCCTCCCCCGCGCAGCCCGCACTACGACTGTCCGCCGGATCCGGGACTGAAACCTCTGCTGGTAATCGGCGCCCTGAATGATCTGCAGAGAATACAGGCGCAGGATCAGGATCGCGGCGAGGGCCATGCTGCCCATCGCCAGCAGATAGGATCTGCGCCGCCCTGTCCGTTTCGCCTGCTCCTGTATCACCTGGGGGTTCCCTTTATCCGGACCCTTCCTCTTCCACATGCCGGTCCGTTTTAAGAATGACTGTTTCAAAATACTTCTCCTGTTTCAGGCAGCCAGGCGCTGTGCAAAAAAAGAAGGCAGCAGGTCCTGACTCTTTAACCAAATTCAAAATCAGATCCGTAATCGGTAATATAGCCTGCTTCCCGCAGGCTCGTATACCGCAGATCCCCGATGATGAGATGATCCAGCAGATGGATCCCGAGAAGCCTGCCTGCTTTGCAGATCCTGGCAGTCGTCTCTATATCGAGATCACTCGGAGTGGGATCTCCGCTCGGATGATTGTGCAGCAGGATGATATGGACAGCCCCCCACCTGAGGGCCCGCAGAAAGACTTCTCTGGGCGAAAGCATGGTGCAGTTGACGGTTCCCTGTGAGAGGATCTCCTCATGCAGCAGGGCCATGCGGTTGTCCAGCATCACTAAAACGGCCGTCTCTGTCTCCCTGTGGCGCAGCTCCTCCATATAATGATCCGCTACCGCTTCGGGAACATTGAACACGAGGCGCTCCGCCGTCCGCTCCCGCACCAGGCGCCTTGAGATCTCCGCGAGGGAGAGGATCTTGACCGCCTTGACCTCCCCGATCCCGGGGATCTGCAGCAGATCCTCCCTGGTCAAATGATGCAGGGCAGACAGGTCTGTGGCTCCCTCCCGGTAGAATCCGAGGATATCCCGGGAGAGCTGGGTGGCATCCTTCTCTCTCGTACCTGTGCGCAGGATAATGGCGAGCAGCTCCGCATTGGTCAGACTCCCCGCTCCGCAGGAGAGAAAACGCTCATAAGGCATCTCCTGTTTTTTACCCGGATCCTCCTGCTTTTTTCCGGACCATTCCGTCTCTTTCCCGGGGCTCTCCTGCATTCTTCCGGCGCTTTCCGGGTTTTTGCCGGGATCCCCCTGCAGCTGCTCTGCGCCGCAGAGGGATTTTGCTGCAAAAAAAGGCCCCTCCGGCGCAGAATTTACGTAATGACGTCTTTTTTGTAAATTTTTCATAAAACACCCTTTCTGTTCTCCGGGCAGAAAAGGTAAAATTCACAATCATTTTATAGTGTTATCAGATTTCGGTCAAGAAAATTCTGTACTGTGCGCAGGATACCGAGTCTGGCGTGGGGCCAGGTGAGCCCGCCCTGGAAATAGACAGCGTAAGGCGGCTTGATCGGTCCGTCCGCACTCAGTTCGATCGAGGAACCGGAGACAAAGGCGCCGGCAGCCATGATCACATCGCTGTCATACCCGGGCATGGGGGCGGGATACGCCTCCACGAAGCTGTCTACAGGGGAGGCCGCCTGGATTCCCTGACAGAAGGCAATGACCCCCTCGGGGTTTCCGAACGTGATGGACTGGATGATATCGTGCCGTGATTCCTTCCCGTCCGGCAGGACGTCAAATCCCAGCTTTTCATAGAGGCAGGCGGCAAAGACGGCCCCCTTGAGTGCAGAGGCAGTCACTGTGGGTCCCAGGAAAAAGCCCTGGTAGAGTGACGGAAGGATCTCCAGAGAAGGCCCGACCTCTTTTCCCAGGCCCGGAGATGTCAGCCGGACCGCGGCATTCTCCACACACTCGTGTGTGCCGGCAATATACCCTCCGACCGGGGCGAGTCCGCCGCCGGGATTCTTGATCAGGGATCCGACCACCATATCCGCACCGGCGTGGGAAGGTTCCATGCGCTCGACAAACTCTCCGTAGCAGTTATCCACCATGCAGGTCAGGTCGGGACGAAGCCCTTTGATGAATGCGATCGCCTCGCCGATCCGGCTTACGGAAAGCGTCCGCCTGGTCTGGTATCCCTTGGACCGCTGGATGGTCACCAGCCGGATCCTGTGCTCCGTGTCTGTTTCCAGAGCCTGCCGGATGCCCGCAAAATCAAAGTTTCCGTCCGGCAGCAGGTCGACCTGCCGGTAAGTGATCCCGTATTCGGCCAAAGACCCTCTGGAAGGGCGGATCCCGATGACCTCCTCGAGTGTGTCATAGGGCTTTCCGGCTGCAGAGAGCAGGGTGTCACCCGGCCTGAGATTTCCCATCAGGGCCAGGGCGAGGGCATGGGTGCCGCAGGTGATCTGGGGCCGTACGAGCGCATCCTCTGTTCCGAAATAGGATGCGTAGACCTTCTCGAGTCCGTCTCTGCCTATATCGTCATAGCCGTAGCCGGTCGTACCCTTCAGGTGGGCCTCCCCGATATGGCTGTCCTGCATCGCCCGGATGACCCGGAGCTGGTTGTACTCGGCGGTCGCATCGATCGCGTCAAACCGGCCGCGCAGCCCCTCCAGGACCGGCTCTGCAAATGCCAGTACTTTTTCAGAGATGCCGAAGGCGGCGTACTGCGCGGCGAGGGAAAATGTTTCGTTGGAATTGTTGTCGTAATTCATTCTTCTGCCTTTCCTGAAACAGAGTGGCTTATGTGTTTTTGTAAATAATCCAGCAATGCTTCCTGGTCTGTGAATGTATCCAGATCCACCCGGATGACATCTCTCTCCCTTTTGAACCAGGTCAGCTGCCGCTTGGCAAAATGGCGGGAATCGCGTTTGATCAGGCGGACCGCCTCCTCCATGGAGTAGTCTCCGTCCAGCGCTCGCAGGATCTGGCGGTATCCGATTCCCTGCATGGAGACATCCTCCGGCGTCAGTCCGCGGGCACGCAGGCGCCGCACCTCTTCCACCAGTCCCTCTTCCATCATCCGGTCAACGCGCGCATCGATCCGTTCGTAGAGCCTTTCCCGGTTCATGGTAAAGACAAAAAAGGATGCCCTGTAGACCGGTCCGCGCTGCCGTTCGTTCCGGTTGTGGTCCGAGATACGCAGGCCTCCGCTCTTATGTGCAAACTCCAGGGCCCGGATAATGCGTTTCACATTGTTCGGGTGGATCGCCTGCGCGGCTGCGGGATCCACCTCCTGCAGCCGGCTGTAGAGAGCGCCGGGTCCCTCCCGGCGGGCCTCCTCTTCCAGATAGGTCCGGTAGCCGGTGTCGGCATCCATCTGCGTAAAATCGATCCCGTAGAGCAGAGCCTGGATATAAAAGCCCGTTCCGCCGACGAGGATGGGAAGGCGCCCCTGTGCATAGATCTGTTCGAGCGCCGCCTGCGCCTCCTTTTGAAAGCGGACGACATTCCAACTCTCCTTCGGATCGGCCACGTCGATCAGATAGTGGGGGATCCCCTGCATTTCCTCCGCGGTGACCTTGGCCGACCCTATATCCATGCCTCTGTATACCTGCATGGAGTCCGCGGAAATAATGCTGCCGCGCAGCCGCTTTGCCAGGGCGACGGAGGCGGCGGTTTTTCCGGTGGCGGTGGGACCTGCCAGGATCACCAGGGGACGGCCTGTATGCATACTCATCTTTCGCTCCCTTATTGCTTATACCATGGTGTTAAGGTTAAATGGTGGTCAAGTAAACCCCGACTCGTCAAGCTGCACAAACGCCTTGGGCACGCTCTCGCCACAGATTATTCCGTGCGGCAACCGCAGGAACGCCTGAACACCTGCCGGTCACACGATCCTGCGGAATTTACGGTCCAGTTCATGCTGGCTCAATACGATCATCGTCGGCCTTCCGTGCGGGCAGTGGTAGGGGTTCTCCAGTGTGAGGAGCTCGTCGATCAGGGCCCGGGCTTCCGGTTCGGAGAGGCGGCGGCTGCCCTTCACGGCTGCCTTGCAGGACATGGAGGCCACTTTAGAGAGAATGGCGCGCGGCGTCCCGCTGATCCTTTCCTCCATGATCTCTTCCAGGATCTCCCTGAGAAGGCCGTCCGCGGTCCGGTCGAACAGCTCTGTCGGTACGGCGCGGATGGCGTAGGACCCGCTTCCGAACTCTTCGATCTCGTAGCCCATCATGGCAAAAACGTTCAGGTACTGCCGAAGCGCAGTCTCCTCCCGGCCGCTCAGGTGCAGGACGGCAGGAGGCAGAAGCTGCTGGGATGCGACCAGCACAGGTTCCTGCGTCCGGTCTTTCCGGTTCTGCCGCGCGGGTTCTAAAAGCCTGTCCACTGCCAGGTATTCATCCGGTACAGCGTCCCGCGCGGTCCCCTCGGCATCCAGGGCGGGATGGTCCCGGGCGATCCTGCGCATCATCCGCTCGTAATTGACCTTTTCATGGGCGGCGTGCTGGTCGATGAGAAGGAGTCTGTTTTCATATTCGATGATCCAGTACGTGCCGAACACCTGCCCGATGAATTTGTATCGGACGGCTGCCTCCCGGCTCAGAATGCGGTCCTGTGTCTTTTCTCCTTCGCTCCTGTCCCGGGCGGCACCTTTCTCTGTGATGGGATCCGGATGGTCTGTCTTTCCGGAGCCTTCTTCCCCGGACAGATCCGGCAGGTCCGACAGCTCCATCTGCCCGTATTTTCCTTTTCCATCTTTGCCATAAGACCGGCGGTCCTCAAATAAAAAGTCGCCGGCAGACGGTTCGTCGGCTGCAGAGACATACGAAGTCCCGGCGGTCTGGCCCGCCGGCGGAGAAGAGCATGATGCTGCAGACGGCCGGTCCGCCGAAAGGGAAACCGGCACTGCGGACGGCCGGTCTGCCGGCCGGGAAAAAGGCTCCGCTGCCGGTTTCGAGGGCATCCTCTGCGCCTCAAAAGCCTCATAGCGGGGCGCCTCCTGCAGGCGCTGTGCCTTCAGCCTGGCTTCCTTTTGTTTCTGTGCGCGCTCCTGGCGGGCAGTCAGCAGGTTGGCTTTCGGGATCAGCTCCGTGGTCTTCAGGGCCTGGTGAACACTTTCGTCCAGAAAACGCAGAACGGCGGCGCGGTCGGTAAAGCGCACCTCCATCTTGGAGGGATGGACGTTCACGTCGATGTCCTCCGGCGGCATGGTGAGATGGAGCACGGCAAAAGGAAAACGGTGCTGCATGAGGTCTGTCCGGTACCCTTCCTCGAGTCCCGCGGAAAGTTCTTTACTGTGCAGCATCCTGCCGTTGATGAAAAATGTCTCAAAGCTGCGGCTGGACCGGCTGATCTCCGGCCTTCCTATGAAGCCCTCCAGGTTCATCCCGCTCTCCGGGTCCTGCGCATGGACAGGGATGACAGCCCCCGCTGTCTCCCTTCCGTAGATCCGGTAGATCAGCTCCTGCAGACTTCCGTTTCCGCTGGTGTGGAGTTTTTCCTGGCCGTTGACCCGGTAATGGATGGAAATGTCAGGGTGGGAAAGGGCCTGCTTTTCGATGAGATCCGTGATGTAGCCGGCCTCTGTCTGGGGCTGGCGCAGAAATCTGCGCCGGACCGGAATGCTCCCGAAGAGGTTGCGGACGATGACAGTCGTCCCGTCCGGTGCGCCGATCTCTTCGAGGCTGATCTGCACAGGGGCATCGGGAGAGTAGGCGGCGAGATGATCATTGACAGCCCGCGTTCCGGAGACCTCCCCCCGCACCTTCGTGATCATTTCCACCTGGGCAACCGCGGCGATACTGGCAAGGGCCTCCCCCCGAAATCCCAGGGAGGAGAGGCGGGACAGGTCCTCCGCATCCCGGATCTTGCTGGTCGCGTGGCGCACAAAGGCCTTCGCGATCTGGTCTTTTGCAATGCCGCATCCATTGTCCGTGACACGGACCATACTGATGCCTCCGTCCCGGATCTCGACTGTGATCGCCGTCGATCCCGCATCTATGGAATTTTCCACCAGCTCCTTGACGACGTTGAGGGGCCTTTCTATGACCTCGCCCGCCGAGATGCGGCTGATGGTTTCTTCGGGAAGAAGTCTGATCTCCATTTCTTTCCTCATTCCATTTCCTTCCTGGTAAAAGGCCTGTCTGTCATACAGGATCCGCATTCCAGCGGTTTTTCAGTCTGCTCTGGAGCCGGTAAAGCGTGTTCAGCGCATCCAGCGGTGTCAGGTTCTGGATATCGATCTCGGACAGGTCCTTTAAGACGTCCGCATCGGATGTGGTGTCAAAAAGGGACATCTGGGCCAGGTCCACCTCATCATAATGGACAGGTCTGGCAGCGGTCTTTTTTCCGGAGGAAGCGGCCGCCGAGGTGTCCATATTCTGGAGCTTCTCCGTGATGTCGTTGTCCGAGAGCTGAGCGACGAGCTCCATCGCGCGGTCGATGACCAGGTCCGGAAGGCCGGCCAGGCGGGCCACCTGGATGCCGTAGCTCTTGTCGGCGCCGCCGCGCACGATCCTGCGCAGGAATACGATGTTATCCCCGCTCTCCCGGACCGCGACGCAGTAGTTTTTGACACCGGGGATCTTTCCCTCCAGTTCCGTGAGTTCGTGGTAGTGCGTCGCGAACAGGGTCTTGGCGCCCAGATACCGCCGGTTGCTGATGTGCTCCACGACGGCCCAGGCGATGCTCATTCCGTCGTAGGTGGAGGTTCCGCGCCCGATCTCATCCAGGATCAGCAGGCTCCTGGAGGTGGTATTGCGCAGGATATTGGAAACTTCGTTCATCTCCACCATAAAGGTGCTCTGGCCGCTCCCGAGGTCATCGGAAGCGCCGACGCGGGTGAAGATCCGGTCCGTCACACAGAGCCGGGCCTTGTCCGCCGGAACAAAGCTGCCGATCTGGGCCATCAGGACGATGAGTGCGACCTGGCGCATATAGGTGGATTTTCCCGCCATGTTGGGGCCCGTGATGATGCTGATGACATTCTTTTTCGTGTCGAGCGTCGTGTCGTTGGGGACAAAGTCCCCCTGCTGCATCTGTTCGACGACAGGGTGGCGGCCGGCTGTGATCCGGATCGATCCGTTCTCGTTAAAGACAGGGCGGACATAGCGGTTTCTCTCCGCGACCAGGGACAAGGACGCATAGACATCGAGATGGGCGAGAGCCCCGGCTGCCTTCTGGAAGGCACTGATGCGGGCTGCACAGGCGTCGCGGACACGGCAGAAGGCGTCATATTCCAGGGTATTGAGCTTATCCTCCGCATTCAGGATCGTATCCTCCAGCTCCTTGAGGCGCTGCGTCGTGTACCGCTCGGACCCGACCAGGGTCTGCTTGCGGATATAGTCGTCAGGCACCAGGTCTTTGAAAGAGTTGGTGACCTCAAAATAATAGCCGAAAACCTTGTTGTACTTGATCCGCAGGTTTTTGATGCCGGTCCGCTCCCGGTCCTGCGTCTCCAGATCCAGGAGCCATTGCTTCCCGTTGTCTCTGGCGTCCCGCAGATGATCGATGTCCGCATCGAATCCGGGGCGGATGATCCCGCCGTCACGGATCGTGACCGGGGGCTCATCGATGATCGATCCTTCCAGAAGGTCTGTCAGATCGGAAAAATCTTCGATCTGGTCTCCCAGGTCCGCTATGCCCTGAAAGGATCTGTCGTCGGATCTGTTTCCGTCGCCGGAGGCGTCCCTGCCGGAGGGGATCTCACTGCTTTCGTTATTATCAAAGAAACCGGCATATGTCTTTCCGGCTGCGAAGTCCGTCAGGATCTGCCTGATCGGTCCGAACATGCGCAGAGAGTCCCGCAGGGCGATCAGATCGCGTGGGTTGGCGGACTGGTAGGAGATGCGCGTCATCAGCCGCTCCAGGTCGTAGACGGCGCGCAGGTATTCCCGCAGTTCATCCCGGTCCACACTTCTGGCGCCCAGGGCCTCCACGCAGTCCAGCCGGCGCTCGATCTGGTCTCTCTGCGTCAGAGGCTGTTCCAGAAAGCGGTGGAGGAGACGGGCGCCCATCGCGGTGCAGGTCTTATCCAGGACCCAGAGAAGAGATCCCCTTTTTTTCTTGTCCCGGAGGGTCCGGGTGAGCTCCAGGTTCCTTCTCGTGGAAGAGTCAAGCAGCATGTATTTTCCGGAGGCATAGGCCCGGATCCGGGTGAGGTTCGCCAGCGCATTTTTCTGCGTGTCATACAGATAGCGAAGAAGGGCGCCTGCTGCGAGTGTGCCGGAAGGGAAGTCCTCGATCCCCAGGGACAGGAGGGAGGAAGTACGGAAATGCTCCAGAAGAAGCTTTACCGCAGTACTTTCCTCGAAATAGCTGCTCGGGACCGTGCTCACCTGCAGAGAAAGGCGGTCCCGCAGGTCGGCCAGGTCCAGGCGGCTGATCATCAGGGATTCGTTGCAGATCAGCTCCGCGGGACTGTATCCGATGATCTCATCATAGAGGCCGCCCGTATCCGCGATCTCGGACACCAGAAAATCCCCCGTGGAGATGTCCGCGGCAGCCATCCCGATCTGTCCGGACGTATAGAAGGCACAGAAAATATAATTGTTCCTGCCCTCCTCCAGGGCGTTCATATCGAGATTCGTGCCCGGTGTGACGATACGCACCACCTCGCGCCGCACGATCCCCTTTGCCGTGCGGGGATCCTCCATCTGCTCACAGACCGCCACCTTGTGCCCGTTTTCCACGAGCCTCGTCAGATAGCCGTCCACGGCATGATGCGGGACACCGCACATGGGTGCCCGCTGCGGCAGCCCGCAGCTCTTGCCGGTGAGCGTGAGCTCGAGTTCCCTCGATACCGTCACTGCATCGTCGAAAAACATCTCGTAGAAGTCTCCCAGACGGTAGAACAGAAGGCAGTCCGGATTCTCGTGCTTGGTCCGCAGATAATGCTGCATCATGGGCGACAGCTGCGCCATCAGGGCTTCATCCTCCGCCATCAGGGCAGAGGATGCGTATTGCGTATAATCGTACAGATTTTCCATAATTTATTCTTCATCGCGCAAGACTCGCAAGCGAGTCTTGAATCTTCATCGCGCTAGACTCGCGGGCGAGTCTTGCACGATCTCAGGGAGGGGAAGGGGGTCCCCGCCTGTCCCCCGGTCATTTTTCCACGACTGTCCCGAAGAAATAAAAGCCTCTGCAGTCGTCCAGCCTTACCTGCAGCATTTTCCCGACCATGGAGGGGTCTCCGGGCACGTGGACCAGCATGTTGTTGGAGAGACGCGCCGTGATATAGCGGCTGTCTTTGACATTGACTTCCTCCGCCAGGGCCTCCATCGTGCGGCCTGTCAGATGCTGTGCGCGGCCGTGGGCCGTCTCCTGGACAGCCTGCAGGACCCGGTCGAACATCCGGCTCTTATCCGCCTCCGGGACCTGGTCGGGCATTTTTGCGGCAGGGGTGCCGGCCCGTTTCGAATAGATGAAGGTAAAGGCATTGTCAAAGCCGACCGTGCGCACGACGTCGATCGTGTCATCGATGTCCACGTCGTTTTCTCCGGGAAATCCGACGATAATGTCGGTCGTGATCGAGACATCCGGAATCTGCGCGCGGATCTTCTGTGCCAGCGCGATATACTGGTCTTTCGTATAGTGCCGGTTCATCCGCTTCAGGATCCTGTCGGATCCCGACTGCAGGGGGAGGTGGATGTGCCGTGCGATCTTCGCATTGTCCCGCACGACCCGGATGACGTCGTCCGAGAGGTCCTTGGGGTGGGGCGTCATAAAGCGGATCCTCTTAAGCCCTTCGATCCTGCATACCTCCTCCAGAAGCTGCGCAAAGCTGCAGGGCGTCTCCAGGTCTTTGCCGTAGGAATTGACATTCTGGCCAAGCAGCATGATCTCCACGACGCCGTCGGCGGCTAGCTGTTCACATTCACGCAGGATATCCTGCGGCGCCCGGCTCCTCTCCCGCCCGCGCACATAGGGGACGATGCAGTAGCTGCAGAAATTGTTGCAGCCGAACGTGATATTCGTCCCGGATTTGAAGGAGTACTTGCGGGCAGCAGGCAGGGCCTCGACGATCCGGTCCGCCCTGTCCCAGATCTCGATCTGCATCCCTTCCGACTCCAGCGTATTGCACAGATATTCGGCGAAACGATACAGGTTGTGGGTCCCGAAGATCAGGTCGACGAAGCGGTAGCTCTTTTGGATCTTCTCGACATTGGTCTTCTCCTGGACCATACAGCCGCAGACGGCGATCTTCATTCCCGGCCTGTTCCTCTTGAGGTGGCCGGCGCGCCCCAGCCGGCCGAACACGCGCTGGTCCGCGTTGTCGCGGACGGTGCAGGTATTGTACACAAGAAAATCAGCGTCTTCCGACGCTGCTTCCGAAAAACCTGCGCGTTCGAGGATCCCGATGATCTTTTCGGAATCCCGCGCATTCATCTGGCACCCGAAGGTCTCTACGCGAAAAGTCAGGTCCCTCCCGGCTTCCTTTTTCCGCGCTGTGACCAGATGGGCCGCACGGGCCAGATACCACGCCTGTCTTTGCGGCTCATTTTCCGGGGGCGGACTGTTCAGATCGATCTCATTTATCAGGTTTTCAAAATAGTTTGTTTTCATCATTGTTCTCTCACACGATAAAGCCAGGCATTTCCCTTCTTCCCTGTGCGCTCGACTGCCCCGAGCTCCGTCAATAGAAGCAGGACGGTGGAAAAGCCGGTTTTCCTAAACCGGACGGCTGCGGCAAAATCCGCCGACGTGAATATCTCCGGGAGCCCCTCCGGGATCAGCTGTCTGTAATCCTCCGGGCAGGAAAGGACCAGACGGTCCTGCAGGCGCAGGGGGATCCGGTCATAGCGGTGCGACCCCCGTTTCCGGTCCCTGCTCCAGCCGTCCAGGAGTCTGTACTCGTCGATATCGATGAGCAGCAGTTCCAGGGACAGATTCCTCTCCCGCAAAAAGGGCCTGATCCGGTAGAGTTCTCTGAAAGCGTGATAAAAGCTCCCCCGTACAGGAGAGCGGTTCCGCTGCAGAAGATCCCCCGTCTGCGGATCGACCCAGATGATCCATTTCCCGGCCGGGATGGGGTACACGATCCGGACCGGGTAATTCTGCAGAAAGCAGGCCAGTTTTGCCCGCATGGCATCCATATGGGCCGTCTGGATCTCTATGATCTTCCCGTCGTGACAGATGTCGGCGATGTAGTTCCCGACCGGGATCTCATGATGGTCCTCGTCGGGATCCTTGAAGGCTTTCAGAACGGCGTGAAGGGTCTTTTCTGACTGCATGCCGATCCCGTGCCGCTCTCTCGGGGCGAGCGTGATCACTTTGGAGCGCGCCGTGTCAAACCGTTCCTGCGCCTCTAAGAGTGTAGGTTCCATTTGTATTTTCACGCGGTCACTTGGACAGTTTGCTTCGCACATAGGCAAAAGTGTATTTTTCTCCCTTTTCCGCCAGCATACACAGCAGTTTTTCCAGCAGCGCCGCTGTCTCCGGGTGCATGAAACTGTGGGCGTTGCCCTGTCTGTAATAGGCGAGGGCAGCGCCGTCGTAGTAATCTTTTCCCATGTAGATCTTGCAGGCCGCGATGCGGTCCATCAGCATCTCGACGACGTAGCGGCCGGGCATCTTGACGGGGATAAGGGGAGACTCCCCCTTTTTCCCGCGAAGGTTGTAGTCCACCCAGTACTCGAAATGGTGGCGGTTGCGCCCCTTGTGGTGGAGCCAGGAGGTCGAATAGCCGATATCCTCGCGCTCTGCATTGTTGGGGCTGCGGTCGCCCTGGAAATAGCGGGCGCCCACCAGAAATTCCGTCGGGGAAAACTTGGAAAGGTCGTGCAGAAGGCCCTGCCGGTACAGCCCGACCTTCCAGCATCCCTCCAGGACCAGGAGCTTGTGATGGGTCACCGTCTGCAGATGGGCCATAAAGTGCTCTCTTGTGATCGGTGGACGGGTCCGGTGCGAGGGTCTTCCGGTATACATGCGGACCCTGCGGTCCCCGGACGGATTGACTTCCTGTTCGGAACGCCCCGGCGTCTGTGCGCCGCGGCAGGGGGTAAAAGTCTGATTCATATGCGGTCTACCTGATATCTTTCAGAGTAAAAATCAATGCAGAGGACGGTCTTTGGGCGCCAGCATGTTTTTCGTTTCGCGCATGACCCCGGCAGGTATCCCGGAACGGTTCTTCCCGCCCTCTCTCCGGAGCTGTTTTTTGAGTGCTCCGACGGGCGGCAGGGTCTGTGCGCGCTCCTCCTTCCGCTCCCTTTGGATCTCCTCCATGTCGGGAACCGCCCGGAGGATCCGGATCGAGCGGGGAGCCATTTCCACACAGTGCCTGTCCGGCACAGTGACCGGATCATCCAGAAATCCCTCTTCGGTATCCGTATCCAGAAAGACCTTCCAGACATAATGCGGTGGGAGCTTGGGAAGCGCCAGAGAAAGTTCCTTCCAGTACATGTTGACAGCCAGATAGAGGAAGGAGGGCGTTTTCAGAGCAGATCGCTTCTTTGCAGGATTCTCTCCTGCAGGATGCTCTCCGGCCGCTCCCTCTGTATAGTTTTCACAAAAAGCGATCCCGATACTGTGGCTGAAGGCGCCCAGGTCCGGTTTCCAGGCCTCTGCTCCGTGCAGGGAGATATCAGGATGCCCGATCCCGAGATAGTCGATGTACTGGAAGGGCCTGCGGCTGCAAAAGATCGGATGGTCCTGCCGCAGGGCAGCCAGCCTCGCCGTAAAGCGGGTGAGCGCCTTTTTTTCTTTTGCCGGACTCCAGTCCACCCAGGATGTCTCATTGTCCTGACAGTAGGGATTATTGTTCCCTGTTTGAGAATTGGCGCATTCATCGCCCTGCCACAGTACGGGGGTGCCCTGTGACAGCATGAGCAGAGTCAGAAAATTGCGCATCTGTTTCCGGCGAAGGGCGAGAATGTCCGGATCGGACGTCTCTCCCTCCTCCCCGCAGTTCCAGCTGTAATTGTCCGCCCTCCCGTCCAGGCCGAACTCCCCGTTTGCCTCATTGTGGCGCTCGTTGTAGGACACCAGATCCGCAAGGGTAAAGCCCTCGTAGCCCGTGACGAAGCGCAGTTCCCCGTGTCCCTCCGGAACTGTCAGAAAGAGTTTCAGGAAGTCCTTCATCACGTAGTCGTCACTCTTGACAAAGCGCCGCAGCAGTGTCTGAAAATCGTCGCTGCAGGTGATGATATTCCGAAAATCCACGGGTGCGGGCAGGGGCCCGGCCGCCTGCTGCCCGGTCGGGGAGGGCATGCCCGGCCGTGAATACGGCATGCCGGAGGATCTTTCCGGACTCTGTCCGGGACAGGCCGTGCCGGAGGATCCGGAAGCCGGGTCCTGAGAACCTGTCGTCTCCTTACAGAAATACGCATTTTGTGCCGAAAGCGCTCCGGCATCCTGCTCCGGGTCTGCCGTTTCTGTCAAAGGCCTTTCTCCCGATCCAACCGGAGGCATGATAAGCTTTGCCGCAGTGAGCGAATCCAGATCTGTCTCATACAGGATCTGCGCGGATTCCCTCTCCCTTTCTATCTCCGCAAAAGGAAAGGAAGGAAGAAAGAGGGCGGCATCCGAAAGGGAAGGCGTCCCGGCAAGGGCCGGGGCGGCAGAAGTGTCTCCCAGAAGACGGAACCCATCCACTCCGTAGCGCAGAAAATAATAGCGCAGGATCTCGACCTGATCCGGAATATGGAGCCCCTTTTCGAAATAGAACTGGAGAATGACGCGCATTCCCTCCCGGTGAAAGGCGCGCACCATGGCTGCAAATTCCTCCTGCGTCCCGTACTCCGGGCGGAGCGCATAGTACAGCCCCTTCCCGTAGCCCCAGTAATTGGGGCGGTCCTTGAGATCACGGAGCGGGTCCCCGTTGGGACCGACCGGCCAGGCCCCCAGCGCCTCCTGCATCGTCCGGTAGTTTTTTTTCGTATTCCGGTCGGGAAGCGGCATATAGACGGGCATGATGTCGACGGCAGTGACGCCCAGTTCCTTCAGGTAGGGGATCCTGGCTGCCGCAGCGGCAAAGGTTCCCCGCCGCGGTGTCCCCTCCGGCAGCGATGCCGTAAAACCGCGCACATGGATCCCGTAGAGGACCTGCCGGGGCCAGTCTGCAGGGGGCAGGGGCTTTTCCGTCACCGGTTCTCTGTTAAAGGACAGGGCCCGACAGCTGCAGGCCTTCACCTTTTTTTTCCGGCCGTCCTCCATAATAACTGCATCACAGAGTCCGAACGCGTGCGGATCCACGACCCAGCTCCCCCCGCTGCGGTAGCGGTAGGCCCAATCCTGTCCGTCAAAGGGAGCAAGCCGAACGGAATAGACCTGCCCCAGCCGGCAGGCATCGTCGAGCGGGATCTCGACTGTCCTGCCGTCCGGCAGATGAATGAGCTGGAGGCTGTGTTCCTCCTGTCTGTAAAAAACGGCACTGAAGATGGCCCCGTCCCCGTCCGGACGGATGAGGGGCCTCACTGCATGAGCGGGAAATATTTGGAACATAGGGGTCAATGCAGGGCACCTCCTGAATGAAAAATTACATTTCAGTATACCACAGATAGGGATTGTATACAACAATGTGCATGGAAGAAGCTTCCCGGGCTTCCCGGTCAGGTTTCCCGGTCTTTATCTGTTCAGGGGTTCTGTTCTGGTCCTTATCTTCCCCGGATCCTGAAGGACTGCAGAAAGCGGGAAGGTTCCGCGGGCCGGTCCGGTGTTCCCTCCAGATACAAAAGCGTGAGGGACCGCCTGGCCCGGGTCATGGCCACATAGAGAAGGCGCCTCTCCTCCTCGACCTGCCCCTGTGACCAGGCTCTCTTCGAAGGAATAGTTCCCTCATTCAGGTCCGGGATAAATACAGAGTCAAACTCCAGGCCCTTGCAGGCGTGCATGGTCAGGATATGGACGCACCCTGCCGCCGCCCCTTCCGGCCGGGGCGGACCGGCTGCGGACCCGGCTTCTTTCTCCCTCCCGGATCCCCGGAAGGATCCGCCGGCATACAGGTCCAGCAGGTCTCCCATGTACGAGAGCCATCCGGCCGCGGAATCATATCCCTTTGCCTGCGCGAGAATGCTGTCCAGAAACGCGGGCAGGCGCTTCTGTATGTCCTGCTCTGCCTC
>JAFWDM010000072.1 GCA_017513005.1 Lachnospiraceae bacterium | reverse complement strand
TTCTTCGTGCCGACAAAAAGGATGGTGCCGCCCTGTGCGGCGATCTCGAAGACAGCCTTGTAGGCCTCATCCACGAGGATGACGGACTTCTGCAGGTCGATGATGTGGATCCCGTTGCGCTCCGTGAAGATATAGGGAGCCATCTTGGGGTTCCAGCGCCTTGTCTGGTGACCGAAGTGTACGCCTGCTTCCAGAAGCTGTTTCATTGATACGATACCCATTTACTTTTCCTCCTGTCTGGTTTTTCTTCCGCGCCCTTTCGCGGCGGTATGATGAACTTCTAAAAATGCATCACACGTGAGGATCCTGCCACTCTTTTTGGGGCTGCCGCAGACCGGCTCCGCCGTCTGTCAGGGCTGCTCTCCCCGCAGGGAAAGGCACGCAGCCGCGCCAAAGAGCACCGGCATCCGCTGGGACGCGTGTTTGATAATGGATATAAAAATTGCAACTTATTGACAATAGCACATCGATGCGGGTTTTGCAAGCACTTTCTCATGCCGGTCCCGCCTGTACTTTTCAGAGCAGAACTTTTCCGCATTCTTATGCCGGTCCCGCCTGTATTTACGGCTGGACCTGTTTGCGCAGCCCCGCAAGTTCCCCGTAGATAGCATCGTTGAGGACCTTGATATAGGTCCCCTTCATGCCGGAGGACCGGGATTCAATGACGCCGGCGGATTCAAATTTGCGCAGGGCGTTGACCACCACACTGCGCGTGATCCCCGCCTTGTCAGCGATCTTACTGGCAACGAGGATCCCCTCCACACCGTCGAGCTCCTCGAAGATATGGATGATCGCATGCATTTCCGTATAGCTGAGCGTACTGATCGCGGATTTGACCACGGCGATCTTGCGGTTCTCCTCCGCAGTCTCTTCGGAGACCGCCCGCAGCATCTCCAGGCCGACCACCGTCGTCCCGTACTCGGAGAGGATGATATCGTCAATATCAAAATGCTCTCCCGCTTTGTAGATAAAGACAGTGCCCAGACGTTCGCCGGCGACTTCGATGGGAAGGACGATCCCCATCAGGTCCCCGTCGTCATTGTCGTAAAAGCCAAGTGTCTGGAGAGAGACGTTCTCATGCGTGGAAAGTACATCGAGAAGACGGGCGTTGAGTTCGGGATCAACGAAGGTCCCGATCTCCTCCCGGATCAGCCCGTGCGCGGCGCTGACCTTTGCGCACTCGCCGACACCGAGGACCTTCCCCTTTTTACTGATCACGAGGATATGCGCTTTGAGGATATCGCTCATCACCTTGCAGATATCGTTGAAAACGACTTTCCCGGTGTCGTTGTTGTGGATCAGCTTCTCGATCTTTCTTGTATTGTCCAGCAGTACAACATTTTTTGCCGCATGCGAATTATCCGACATGAGTTCTTCTCCTTCTCTATCTTTCCATACCGTCTGCAGAGTCCATCAGGTGCATGTAGAGTTCCTGTTCATGATTCATCGTCTGTATCTCTGCGTTCTTCCACAAATCCGCATTCCTTATCGGCACATACAAGACGGTTTCCCTTTTCCAGCATCAGGCCTCCGCAGCGGGGACATTTTCTGCCGGACGGCTTCTGCCACACCATGAAATCGCACTCGGGATTTCCCATACAGCCGTAATAGCGGCGGCCCTTTTTGGACATGCGGACGATAATATCCCTGCCGCATTTGGGACAGGCCACGCCGATCTTCTCGTAGTAGGGCTTGGTATTGTGACATTCCGGGAATCCGGGACAGGCCAGGAACTTTCCATGCGGGCCGTATTTGATCACCATATGGCGGCCGCAGTTCTCACAGATCTCCTCTGTCTCCTCGTCCGCGATCTGTACCTTCTCCAGGTCCGTTTCCGCCTGGAGCACCGCCTCGTGCAGGTCCGGATAGAAATTCTCAATGACGGTTTTCCACCGCACCTGTCCGTCCGCGATCCCGTCGAGAAGCGCTTCCATATTCGCTGTAAAGGAGGGATCCACGATCGTCGGAAAGGCCTTTTTCATGATGTCGTTGACCACTGTGCCGAGCTCCGTCATGTAGAGGTTCTTTTCCTCCTTGACGATATATCTGCGGGCCAGGATCGTCGTGATCGTCGGCGCGTAGGTACTGGGCCGGCCGATCCCCTGCTCCTCCAGGGCCCGGACCAGAGAGGCTTCCGTGTAATGCGGCGCAGGCTGCGTAAAGTGCTGTCTGGGATCAAAGGAATCCAGGGACAGCACCGTGTTCTCATCCAGTCCCCTGCCCAGGGAAACGCTCTTTTCCTCCTCGTCCTCGATATAGACCTTTTGAAAGCCTTCGAAGAGAAGCCTGGAGGCGGATACGGTAAAGAGCTGCGCCGGAAGCTTCCGGTCTAAGGCGTCCTCCGCCTCCGGACCGGCCCCCTGTGCCTGTGCCGCGATCCTGACCTGGGTCGTCTCATAGCGGGCCGGGCTCATGCGGCTGGCCACGAACCGTTTCCAGATGAGCTGATAGAGCCTGAACTGCTCACGGGAGAGGGAATCCTTGATCTGGGCGGGAAGGCGGGTGATCAGGGTGGGCCGGATCGCTTCGTGCGCATCCTGGATCTTTGTATCCTGCTCCTTTTCCTCCTGGCTGCCGCTGCCCTTCTTCTGTTCTTTTTTCTGCCGGAGCACATAGTCCGGCCCATAGTTCTCTCCGATATATTCCGCGGCAGCCTCCTGTGCCTCCTCGGAGACACGGACACTGTCCGTACGAAGGTAGGTGATCAGGGCTACAGTTCCCTGTCCCTTTACCTCTACGCCTTCGTAGAGCTGCTGGGCGACCCGCATCGTCTTCTGGGTGGAGAAATTCAACACCTTGCTGGCTTCCTGCTGCAGGGTGGAAGTCGTAAAGGGAAGAGGGGGCCTTCGCACGCGCTCTGAGCGCCGGACTTCTCGAATGGAAAAATCGGCCCCTGCCAGCGCGTCCACGACCCGCATCGTCTCCTCCCGGTTCTTCAGCTGCACGCGGACCGCCTTTTTGTCCGGGCCCTCCTCCCCGTAGTAACGGGCTGTCAGAGGCTTTGCGCTGCCCTTCACCTGCAGGACGGCGTCCAGCGTCCAGTATTCCTCCGGAATAAAAGAATCGATCTCCGCCTCGCGGTCTCCGATCATGCGAAGTGCCACGGACTGGACCCGTCCGGCGGAGAGTCCCCGCTTGACCTTTTCCCATAAAAGCGGCGAGATCTCGTAGCCTACCATCCGGTCGAGGATGCGGCGCGTCTGCTGTGCGTCCACCAGGTTCATATCGATATCCCTGGCATTTTTCAGAGATTCCGTGACTGCTTTTTTCGTGATCTCATTGAAGGTGATCCGGGACACCTGCTTTCCTGCCGCCGCATCCAGTTTCAGAGCGGCTGTCAGATGCCAGGAGATCGCCTCCCCTTCCCGGTCAGGGTCCGTCGCCAGATAGACGCGGTCCGCTTTTTTCACGAGTTTGCGCAGTCCGGCGAGGAGCTCCCCCTTGCCCCGGATCGTAATATACTGCGGTTCGTAATCGTTCTCTATATCGATTCCCATCTTACTCTTGGGAAGGTCGCGGACATGCCCGTTCGAGGCGGCCACGTCATAGCTGGATCCCAGGAATTTTTTGATCGTCTTTACTTTTGCAGGTGACTCCACGATCACCAGATTATGTTTTTTCCGACTTACTGCCATAAACTATTTACCGGTTCCCTATCTATGGATGATTATAGTGCAAAATGATTCCTATTGTACGCAAAAACGCGCACGATATGTACCATATCAGGAATGCAGGCCGATTGCAAGCCTGCGTTTGCGTTCGATCATCTCCCCGACATTTTTTATGTAGGTCTCTACATCCTTGGGATTGTCGCTCCGCTCGATCCGTCCCTCCCGGGGAAAGACCGCTTTCGAGATGCTCCCGGCCCCGAGCGCGAGGATGGACTGCTTTTCCTCCATGATGAGAATATTGTAGATCCCCGCCTTCCCCGGCCTGGCAAAACCGACATTTTCCAGGTTCCCGGAGATGTTTTTCTGTCTGTAGAGATAGTAGGGCTCCATGCCCATGGCTGCTGCGGACCCGCCGGCGATCTCCATAAACCCTTCGGTATCCGCCGCAAAGGAATATCCTTTCTCCGCAATATACTTCTGCATACGGGATCCCCGCTTGAGGGCCAGGGAATGCACCGTCAGGCTGTCCGGGGAGAGCTTTTCGATCTCCCTGAGTGTGTGCCGCACATCCTCCTCTGTCTCCTGCGGAAGCCCCAGGATGATATCCATGTTGATGTTGTCAAAGCCCGCTTCCCTGCACATGGAAAATGCACGGCGGACATCGTCAACCGTGTGCATACGCCCGATCAGACGGAGGGTCTCCTCCTTCATGGACTGCGGGTTCACGCTGATCCGGGTGACGTCGTGGGCTTTCAGGACATGGAGCTTGTCCGCAGTGATGCTGTCAGGGCGGCCGGCTTCGACAGTCAGCTCCTGCAGGTCATTTACGGGGAAATATGCCTCCACCATCGCAAAGAGGCGCTCGAGTTGGACGGGTTCCAGTGTTGTCGGCGTCCCCCCTCCGATATAGATCGTATCGAGAATACGTCCCTGCATCATGGAAGCACAGGCCGCCATCTCTCTTTCGAGCGCATCGAGATATTCATCTACACGCCCCCTCCACAGCGACAGGTTGAAAGAAGGGAAGGAACAGTACAGACATGTCGTCGGGCAGAAAGGGATGCCTATGTAAAGACTGTATCCGTTCTCATAGTGAATGTCCGCGAGGATCTCCCGCTCCCTCTGCGCGATCTGCGCACAGAGCAGGGCCTTGGAGGGGCTCACCAGATGGCCGCGCTCCATGGCGCCGGCCGCCTCCGCCACTGTCATGCCCTCCAGAAGGGACTGCATGGCGATCTTGGTGGGTCTGATCCCGACCAGTTCTCCCCAGGGGAGCGTCCGCCCCTCCCGCTTCGCGAGCATTTTGTAGAGGAGGTGCTTCAGCTCTGTTTTCAGGACCGGTCCTTTTTCCATAAAGGAGATGCCCGCCGGCGCTTCCGCCGAACAGGCCATGTCATCGGGCCCTTCTTTGCTCCCGCAGAACTGTATGGTGATATTTTTTTCCGCAAAAAACACTCTCAGAAAAGGTTCCCTTGCGATCTGCTGGTACTTGCGGTTACCGGCGGCATCTTCCTGTGTGAGGACCTTGACGTCCTCCTTTGGATAAAAGGCCTTTAGCAGAGAGTGGATCTCGTATCGGTAAAGTTCAATATTTTCAATTGCTGTAATCATGCGTCTAAGGCGTTATGGCCGGCTCCCCGCCGGCAAAAACGGATATATGGAAAATGGATGAATGCTGCCGGCCGCAGAGTCCTCAGGCCCTGACGAACCAGTTGTGTTTCTTTTCATAAGCGATCGTCGTCGAATTCCCGTGCCCGGAAAAAACGACCGTATCGTCCGGAAGGGTATAGAGCCTGGTGCGGATCGAATTGAGGAGCGTCTCTCCGTCCCCGGTCGGAAAATCCGAGCGTCCGACAGACCCCTCGAAAAGCGTGTCCCCGCTGATGAGGATATGTCCGTCCTCGATATAGAAGGCGCAGCTGCCTTCCGTATGTCCGGGGGTATGGAGGGTCTTCATGGTGATCCCGGCCACAGTCACTTCCTCGTTGTCCTCGAGCCAGAAATCCGGGGAAACGACGCAGGGACGGCCAAAGGAAGCGGACTGGTTGATCTGCGCGGACTCGCACACGCGCTTTTCATGGATGCATGCATAGACGGGCGCGCCGGTCAGTTTCTTCATGGCCTCCAGCCCCATGATATGGTCAAAATGGGCGTGGGTCAGGAAAATTGCCTTCACCTCCAGGTCGAGCTTGACCAGTTCCTCATAGAGCCTCTCCCCCAGGTCGGCGGGATCAAAGACGATCGTCTCATTGCTGCCCTCTCTGTGGAGAAAATAGAAGTTGGTCTGGACCATGCCGACCACAAAGCAGTTGACTTTGATATCTGCCATTCGTAAATCCTTTCATACTCATTCAGGACCCGCTCGCGAGCGTGCGCCCGCATCATCTGTCTGTGTGCCCGCATCACTCGTCTGCGTGTCCGAATCATTCATCTGTATGCCCGCATCACCCGTTCGTGCGCTTGATGGCCTGGACCTCCCGGATCGCCTGCAGGCGCGTGGTGATATCGTGCAGTTCCTGGGTGCTTCTGACCTGGAATCCCAGTGTCATCGTGGCGATCCCCTGTTTGCTGGTCGTCACATTCATGCGCAGTATGCTGATATCCTTCTCGGAGAAGATCCTGGAGATCTCCGCAAGAAGGCCGCTTCTGTCCTGTGCGAAGACCTTGATCTCCGCCAGGAACCCTTCCTCCTTGTCCTGCATCGCATCCTCCGCCCAGGCGGCTTCGATGATGCGCCCCTGCTCCTCGTCAGGCAGGTTTGTCACGTTGTTGCAGTCGCACCGGTGGATGGAGATTCCCCGTCCTCTGGTGATAAAGCCGACGATGTCATCGCCGGGCACCGGATTGCAGCACTTGGAGAACCGGATCGATACGCCGTGGACACCCTTGACGATCACGGCGCCCGTACCGCTGCCGGGACGGGCATGCTGGGAGGAACTTTGAACCTGCTGGATGATTTCCTCGTTTGTGGCCTGGTGCCGGTGATCCTCCGTATAGAGGTCCAGAAGCTTATTAACCACCTGTCCTTCCTTCATGCCGCCGTGTCCGATGGCCGCCAGCAGGGCATCCCAGTCGCGGAATCCGTACTTGCGCAGCACGACCTCCTGGTAAGCAGGCTTGACGAGCTCGGAGAGGTGGAGGGCATGGCTCTTTGCGTAGGCCTGGATCAGCTCCCTGCCCTTGGAAATATTCTCCTCTTTATTGATCCGCTTGAACCACTGGTTGATCTTGTTGCGCGTGGAAGCGCTCTTTGCGATGGCCAGCCAGTCCATGCTGGGGCCCTTGGAGTTTGGATTCGTCAGGATCTCGATGCGGTCACCGTTGTGGATCACATAGTCGATATTGACGATCCTGTCGTTGACCTTGGCGCCCACCATCCGGTTTCCTACCGCAGTGTGGATCGCATAGGCAAAGTCGATCGGCGTCGAACCGACGGGCAGATTTTTCACCTCGCCGCGGGGAGTAAAGCAGTATACGTCGTCGGAAAAGAGGTTCAGGTCGCTCTTGAGCAGGTCCATGAACTCGCGGTTGTCCGACATGTCCTGCTGCCACTCGAGGATCTGCCGCAGCCAGGTGAGCTTCTCCTCTTCGCTGGTCTTCTCGACCTTCTGGCTGCTGCCGGACTCCTTGTATTTCCAGTGGGCGGCGATACCATATTCCGCTGCCCGGTGCATTTCATAGGTCCGGATCTGGATCTCAAAGGGCTGCCCGGCCGGACCGATCAGCGTCGTGTGCAGGGACTGGTACATATTCGCCTTGGGCATGGCGATATAATCCTTGAAGCGCCCGGGGATCGGTTTATACATTTCGTGGATCGTGCCCAGGACCGCATAGCAGTCCCGGATCGTGCCCACGATCACGCGGACGGCAAAGAGGTCATAGATCTCTTCGAGCGATTTATTCTGGTTGCGCATCTTGCGGTAGATGCTGAAAAAGTGCTTGACACGGCCGTCGACCTCGCCTTCGATCCCGGCCTCCCGGATGTGGTCGCGGACCATGTGCGCGATCTCCTGCACATAGTGCTCGCGCTCGCTCTTTCGCTGTTCGACCTTTTCCACGAGGTCGAAATAGACATCCGGATACAGGTAGCGGAACGCCAGATCATCCAGCTCGACCTTGATCTTGGATATACCAAGCCGGTCCGCAATGGGGGCATAGATATCGAGTGTCTCCTGGGCGATCCTGATCTGCTTTTCCTGCGGCATATACTGAAGGGTCCGCATATTGTGCAGCCGGTCCGCCAGTTTGATCAGGATCACCCGGATATCCTTCGCCATGGCGAGAAACATCTTCCGGAGGTTCCTGGCCTGCATTTCCTGCTGGACCTGGTTTTTGTCCCCGTAGCCAGCGGACAGTTTCAGCTTTTTCAGCTTTGTCACGCCGTCCACGAGAAGCTCTACATCCGAGCCGAACTGGTCGCGGATCTGCTGTTTCGTCAGAACAGTGTCCTCCACGACATCATGCAGAAGCCCTGCCGCGATTGTCTCCTTGTCCATCTCCAGTTCAGCGAGAACGATGGAGACACAGAGAGGATGAATGATATAGGGCTCCCCTGACTTGCGCAGCTGCCCCTCATGGGCTCCGTGCGCGATTGCATATGCCTTTTCGATCAGAGAAATATCATCGGAAGGATGGTATTTCCGGACACGAGCAATCAGACTCTGGTAAAGATCCTCCGGACATCGGTATTCCCCGATGCCTTCGATCTTCCCGGTGTCGATAGCAATTCTGCCTTTAACGTCTTTATTCCCCCTGCTGTCCGTCATGATGCACCTCTGCCGACAAAAACCCGGTCTCACCTGAACGATACTTCTGAAAGACTCCTGAAAATATCCCCGAAGTATTCCTGAAAAGACTTCCTGAAAATACGAAGAATTTCAAATAAAAACAAAAAATGAAATACTCCTGAAAAAAATGAAGTACTCCTGAAAATGGTACAAAGAATTCTCCCCAAAAATGAAGTACTCCTGAAAAGATAAGAAATACTCCTGAAATAATTATGAAGTACTCCTGAAAAAGGTACGAAAAACCGGCGAAAGAGAAACGCTTCCGCCAATTTCTTAAAAAAAGATAAAAAAATAATTGCCTGAAAATATAAAAAACAAGGCAATTATAGTCTGTTTTGTTTTGTACGTCAATGTGCGTTTACACGGAAAGTGTTGGAATAGAGATGAAATTCCATGAAAAGAGGCTGCTGCGTGATATTCGAAAAACGCCCCGTTCGCGCTTACACGCTCACGGGGCTTTTTTTCTCATATCGTTGCCCGGCGCAATGCCCGTGTGCATCCTCGTGCAAGCACGGGATGCACACGGTCGCTGCGCCGGAGCTTATGCGTTACATCATCCCAGGTGCACCTGCGGGCATGGGGGGCATGGGCTCTTTGATGTTCGCCACGGCAGCTTCGGTGGTGAGGAAGCTGGAAGCTACGCTGGTGGCATTCTGGAGAGCGCTCCTTGTGACCTTGGCGGGATCGAGGATACCGCCTTCGATCATGTTGACATACTCTTCCTTGTAGGCGTCAAAGCCGATGCCGACTTCGGATTCCTTGACCTTGTTCACGATAACGGCACCGTTGAGGCCTGCATTCTCCGCGATCTGGAACAGGGGAGCTTCAAGGGCTTTGAGAACGATCTGTGCGCCGGTCTTCTCATCGCCGTCGAGTTCACCGACAACGCTCTCAACCTTCTTGGAGGCGTGAATGTAAGCACTGCCGCCGCCGAAGATGATTCCTTCCTCAACAGCTGCTCTTGTGGCGTTGAGGGCATCCTCCATGCGGAACTTGGCTTCCTTCATCTCGGTCTCAGTGGCTGCACCGACGCGAATAACAGCGACGCCGCCTGCGAGCTTGGCCAGGCGCTCCTGAAGCTTCTCGCGGTCGAAATCAGACTTGGTCTCTTCGATCTGTTTCTTGATCTGTGCGACGCGCTGTGCAAGCGCGGTCTTGTCGCCGAGGCCGTCGACGATGACTGTCTCATCCTTGCCGACCTTGACGCTCTTGGCGCGGCCGAGCTGCTGGATGGTGGCATCCTTGAGCTCCAGGCCCAGATCGGAGCTGATCACTGTGCCGCCGGTCAGGATTGCGATATCCTCCAGCATAGCCTTTCTTCTGTCGCCGTAGCCGGGTGCCTTGATAGCGACTACATTGAAGGTGCCGCGCAGCTTGTTCACAATCAGAGTCGTGAGAGCTTCGCCTTCAACATCCTCTGCGACGATGAGAAGCTTTGCGCCCATCTTGACGATCTGCTCGAGCAGAGGAAGGATCTCCTGGATGGTGGAGATCTTCTTGTCGGTGATCAGGATGAAGGGATCCTCGAGGTTGGCTTCCATCTTGTCCATGTCGGTTGCCATATAGGCGCTGATGTAGCCTCTGTCAAACTGCATGCCTTCGACCAGGTCCAGCTCGGTCTGCATGGTCTTGGATTCCTCGATGGTGATGACGCCGTCCTTGGAGACCTTCTCCATGGCATCTGCGATCATCCTGCCGACTTCCTCGTCACTGGAGGAAACGGTCGCGACCTTCTCGATGTGATCCTTGCCCTGGACGGGGGTGCTCATCGCCTGGATCGCTTCGACAGCTGCATCCGTAGCCTTGCGCATACCCTTGCGAAGGACGATCGGGTTAGCGCCGGCTGCGAGGTTCTTCATGCCCTCATTGATCATAGCCTGGGCGAGAACGGTTGCGGTCGTCGTGCCGTCACCGGCGACGTCGTTGGTCTTGGTGGCGACTTCCTTGACTAGCTGGGCGCCCATGTTCTCGAACGGATCCTCCAGCTCGATTTCCTTGGCGATGGAAACGCCGTCGTTGGTAATCAGCGGGAAGCCGAACTTCTTATCCAGAACCACATTGCGGCCCTTGGGGCCCAGAGTGATTTTCACGGTATCG
>JAFWDM010000071.1 GCA_017513005.1 Lachnospiraceae bacterium | reverse complement strand
CTTAGTGCGGCGCTCGCTGCTGCGGCAGCGTGATGCTGAGCTTTGGCTGTATGGTGGAGAGGCAGTCCGAACCCCTTAAAGGGGAACCCGCCGCAAAGCGGGGAGTAGGAAGCACGCGACTTCAGTCGTGTGAGGCTTCACAAGATCAGGACAGATCATTTTCTGTATGTTGATAAAACAGCGTACATTCATCAACTGGTCCACAATAATGTGCCTTATTTCCTGAGCAGGCCCAGAAGATTCGGAAAGAGTCTCCTTTTGTCCGCAATGAAAGCGTATTGGGAGGGGAAAAAGGACTTGTTTTCAGGCCTGGCAATTGAGAAGCTCGAGGAAGGAAGCAAGGACGCGTGGAAGCCTTATCCGGTTTTTTATTTTGATTTCAACGGTGAAGATTATGAGGATACGGCTATTGAGGAGGTATTGGACCAGCACCTGTCTGAGTGGGAATCAATCTACGGAGCCGAATACCGGGAAAGAACACTTGGGTATCGGTTTCAGAAGCTTCTGGAAGCCGCGCACAGAGAAACGGGACTGCGCTGTGTGGTACTGGTGGATGAGTATGACAAACCCCTGTTGGAAGCGATCGGGAACAGGGAACTGGAGGAGCATACTAAAAAAGTTTTTAAAGGTTTTTTCAGCCGCCTGAAGAAGGCGGATGATTCTATCCAGTTTATTTTCATTACCGGTGTATCCAAGTTTCATAAAGTCAGTATATTCAGTGATTTAAATCAGCTGCGGGATATTTCCATGACGGAGGAATATGCAGGTCTGTGCGGAATCACAGAAGAGGAGATAGGCTCCTGCCTGATGGATCATGTCAGGAAGCTTGCAGGAAAGCGAAAAATGACAGTGGAGGGATGTATGACTGCTCTCCGGAAACAATATGACGGTTATTGCTTTCATCCGGACGGTGTGTCAGTTTATAATCCATATAGTTTGCTTGGTGCACTTCTTGATAAGGATTTCGGTTCTTACTGGTTTGAGACAGGAACACCTGCCTTTCTTGTAAAGAAGCTGAAAGAAATGGAATTTGACGTCCGCAGGCTCACGGACCATACCCTCTATGCAAGTGAGGGAATGCTGAAGGATTATACCGGTGACAGTCCGGATCCGATCCATTTGCTCTATCAGACCGGGTATCTGACGATCGTCGATTATGACAGCTCTGTCAGAGAGTACACACTGGCTTTTCCGAACGAAGAAGTAAAGTACGGGTTCGTGGAGAATCTGATTCCGGAATACGTTACAGATTGCGGTGCGGGCTCCGGAAATGATATCTTTACGCTTAGAAGATATATCGAGCAGGGGGAACTGGACAAGATCAGAAATGTGTTGACCTCTTTGTTTGCAAATATCACCTATACACTCGATTCCGACCCGTTTGAGCATTATTTCCAGGCGGTGATATACCTGGTGTTTACATTATTAGGAAAGTTCACTCTGTGTGAAATGCATACGTTTACCGGACGGATCGACTGCAAGGTGGAGACGAAGAAATATATCTATCTGTTCGAATTCAAACGCGATGATACTCCCGAGGCAGCATTAGAGCAGATCGGCAGCAGAGAATATGCTCTGCCCTTTGTGGCAGACTCCAGAGAACTCTTCAAAATCGGTGTCTCCTTTGACTCGGGAACAAGAAAGCTGTCTGGCTGGAGAGTTCAGTGAATGGCTGGGAATCAATAAAAAGGGGCTGTTGCCTGGCAGTATAGTCGCTTCTGCTGTGCAACAGTCCCTTTTTTATTTCTTTCCCGACAGCAGGAACCGGAAGCCTCTCTCCAGGCCGTCCAGGGTCAGGTCATACATGTCCACGATGGAGGCGATGGTGCGGCGGGTCCCCTCCGGGTCATAGCCTTCCTCGTGGAGGGGGATCGGGTTGAGCCAGATCATGTGGGGAAAGTGGCGCTTGAGAAGGCGTAGGGTCTCCGAGCCGGGCAGGCCGGGCTTTTTGTCCACGAAGTTGTATTCGGTGCCTTCCAGCTCGTAGGGGTGCATCTCGGCGTCGCCCACGAAGATCACCCGGTATTTTTCGTCGCACTCCGTCATGAGGCCGTCGACGGAGATGCAGTTGTCATCCCGGATCTCGATCGTCGGGTCCTTGTAGAGGAGGGAGTAAACGATGTTGTGAAAATAGTAGGTGCGCAGCTCCCGCAGGTGGCGGGAGGCGGTCGCAGCCTGGAAGAGCTCCGAGCAGAGTCTGGAGAAATACCGCATGGAGCCGCCGCTGTCCATGAGGAGGATGACACGGATCGTGTTTTTGCGGGGCTTTCTGTACTGGATATCCAGCATGCCGCCCCGGCGGCAGGTGCCGTCGATGGTGCGGTCGATGTCAAATTCCTGCTCGCTGGTCTCCAGCTGGGCGGAGAGGTTGCGGAGCACGCGGAAAGCCATCTGGAACTGGCGTGTGTCCAGGGTGTTGTCCTTGCGGAAATCGCGGAATTTCCTGCTGCCGGGGGCAAAGATGGCTGTGCGTCCGCCGGTGGAGCCGGAGCCGGGGCCGGGCGCGTTTTTGCCGGAGCCGGGCGTCCCCGGAATGCCGTCCATGGCGAGCATGGCATCGCTGCGGCCGGCATCCTGCTGCTTTGCGTTTTCCGGAAGCGATGGGTCGATCTTTTCCAGAAGCGCCTGCAGGTCCTGCGGGAGAGAACCGCCCTCCAGCACCCTGCCGAAATATGCCGAGAAGGCCTGGTCGAAGAGGTCGAATTCGGATTCGTCCCGGAGCAGGACGGCGCGGCAGAGGAAGTAGAACCCCTCCACAGTGGATTCATGAAGGCCCTTTTCCATGCCTTCCAGGAGCACCATCCAGTCCCCGATCGAGATCTTGAGACCCTGCTCTCTCAGATAGTAGAAAAAACCAAGAAACATATGTATTCAATCTCCAGCGGGCTTTTTCCTGTAATTTCCCGGAATGATCCCGGCTGCTTTAAGCCAAATGACTAACGTTGCGGAAGAACCCCTATTTTCCCGGAATGTTCCCGGCTGCTTCAGCCAATGGCTATCGCTGCAGTGGAACCCCTATTTTCCCTTTTTCACCAGGTTGAAATCCTTATCCTTTTTGAGAAGGACACCCAGGTAGGGCAGCTCCTGCTGGATGACGGCGGGATCGATGCCGTCCAGGGTCAGGGCGCGGAGCCAGTCGATCAGCTCGGAGGTACTGGGCTTTTTCATGAGGCCTGGCGTGCTGCGGATGTTGTAGAAGGTGCTGACCGCCTGCTGCAGAAGCTCCTCATCGATCCTGTCAAAGTGGGCGTGGACGATCTGGCGCATCTGCACCCGGTTGGGAAATTCGATGTAGTGGAAGATGCAGCGGCGCAGGAAGGCATCCGGCAGCTCCTTCTCGGCATTGGAAGTGATGATCACGATCGGGCGGTGCTTTGCCCGGAAGGTCTCCTTCGTTTCCTGCACATAGAACTCCATCTGGTCCATTTCCCACAGAAGGTCATTGGGAAATTCCAGATCCGCCTTGTCGATCTCGTCGATCAGAAGGACGACCTGGTCTTCGGACCGGAAGGCTTCCCCGAGCTTTCCGAAATGGACGTACTGGCCGATGTCATCCACCTGGCCGCCGAACTGGCTGTCATACAGGCGCTGGACGACGTCGTAGGTATAGAGGCCGTCCTGGGCTTTGGTGGTGGATTTGATGTTCCAGATGAGGAGCTCTTTGCCCAGGGATTCGGCGACGGCGTGGGCCAGCATGGTCTTGCCGGTGCCGGGTTCTCCCTTGACCAGGAGAGGCTTCTCCAGCGTCAGGGCGATATTGACGGTCTTCAGCAGGTCCTCTGCGGCGACATAGGACTGGCTGGTTTCAAGCTGGGATTGTCTGATCATGATAAAAATTCCTGTTTCTGCAGCCGGGCAGGTCCCTGCCCCTGTATCGGGGGGAGAAGCCTATGGACAACGGTCTGGAATATCTTCTGAATATCCCTGCCCCTGTACCCGGGGGAGAAGCGGAGCGGCCGTCAGAGACGGCTCCGGAGGCTGCTCCCTGCCCCTGTACCCGGGGGAGAAGCTGCGGCGGCATGCAACTGGTGTGGATAACAGAAATGCTTTCTTCTATCAATTTCTGTTATGATTATTGATTTTCTGGTATGATAATTGTTATGTGGTAATGCGAATGAATCACATGCATTTTTGGCAGCATTCATTGTAGCACATTTTTCCTTTTTCGAAATGCGGAGCGGGCCTTTTCGAAATGCAGTGTGAAAAAAAGAACAGTTCCCGATGCATGAGCGGGGAGCTTGTCAATCATTATCACTGGTTCGGCCTGGAGGCGTTTTTGGGGTTTTTCCGTCCGGTGCAGCTTTTTTTGATTGCCATGTGGAAAAAGACATGGTATACTTTCATTTTGTTTGATAACACTTTAAAGGATTTACGCGTTACCGTGTTAAATCATAGCGGTCATGTGGAAGCTGCGGTCCCGCTGTGCCGCACAGGACTGCAGCTCAGGGCATGTTACAGAATAGCCTCTACATCCTGCGCCATAAGTGCAGGATATTTCTGAACAGTTCCCTATGATGGATCCGGTGACACCTGAACAGGAACAGGGAGGGACAACGAAAGATGAGCATTAAAATCGGAATCCTCGGATATGGAAATCTGGCAAAGGGGGTAGAGAGCGCCATCCTGCAGAATGACGATCTGGAACTGGCTGCGGTCTTTACCCGCCGCGATCCCGCGTCGGTCATGATCCGCACCGCAGGCGTGCCTGTGCTGGCAGAGAGCGCCGCTGCGGATATGCAGGGGAAGATCGACGTCCTGGTCATCTGCGGAGGCAGTGCCACAGATCTGCCCGTGCAGACGCCGAAGTATGCGGAGCTCTTTAATGTGGTCGACAGCTTCGACACCCATGCCAACATCCCCGTCCACTTTGCCAATGTAGACGCTGCCGCGAAAAAGGGCGGCCATATCGGCCTCATCTCCTGCGGATGGGATCCCGGGATGTTCTCCCTGAACCGTCTGTATATGAACTGCATCCTGCCGGAAGGAAAGGACTATACCTTTTGGGGCAAGGGGGTCAGCCAGGGCCATTCCGACGCGGTGCGCCGGATCGACGGCGTGCTGGACTGCCGCCAGTATACGATTCCGGTGGATGCGGCGGTGGAGAGTGTCCGGAGAGGAGAAAATCCGGACCTGACCACCCGGCAGAAGCACACGCGTGAGTGCTTTGTAGTGGCAGAGGAAGGTGCTGATCTCGCCAGGATCGAAAACGAGATCAAGACCATGCCCAACTATTTTGATCAGTATGACACCACTGTGCACTTCATCAGCGCAGAGGAGATGAAGCGCGACCACAGCGGCCTTCCCCACGGCGGTATGGTCATCCGCAGCGGCGTGACCGGCATGAATAAAGAGAACGGCCATGTCATTGAGTACAGTCTCAAGCTCGATTCCAACCCCGAATTCACAGGATCCGTCCTGGCCGCCTATGCACGCGCGGTCGCCCGCATGTCCAAAGAGGGCAGGACCGGCGCGATCACCGTCTTTGATGTGGCGCCCGCCTACCTCAGCGCAGCAGCTCCCGAAGAGCTGCGGGCCCATCTGCTGTAAGGACCGGCATCCTGTATCGGAGCTGATATCCGGTATCGGGACTGATATCCCGGTAAGGGAAAGAACTCCTGTACCGGGAGGAACATCCCGCCGGGGAAGGAACTCTGTACCGGGAGCAGCATCCCGTCGGGGAAAGAGCTCCGGGATCGGGACAGGAGCGGAATCCGGACCGGGAATAAAAATGAACGCCTTCGATCTGCTGGAAAGAGCGGATCAGAAGGCGTTTTTCAGGTGCGAAACGATTTATTTCGTGGTAGTATAAAATATCTGTTGTCTTTCAGCCCTGCAGGGTCTCATATCCCCGCGCCTGCAGACTCTGCTCGACCTCTGTAATACTGGAAGTGCAAAAAACGATTGCAGGAACGGACCTGTGCCGGTCATAGGTCACGTACAGGTACTTGATATTGACATTGATCGTTCTGATGTCACGCAGCAGCCTGTCCAGGGCTCCGGGGGTGTCCTCGATCGTGACCGCGATCACCTTGCCGCTGTGGCACAGGTATCCCGCATCCTTCAGTGCACTGAGTCCGGCCTGCGGGTCGGAAAGCAGCAGACGAACGGTTCCGAATTCGCCGCTGTCGTTGGTCAATATGCTGTAGATCCCTATATGATTTTCGGCGAGGACGGAGGTGATCTTCTGCATGGCACCCTTTGCGTTTTCAGCAAAAACGGATACTTGTGTGAGCATGGAGAATGAATCCTTTCTAATGAGTCCTTTCTAATGAGTCCTTTCTAATGAATCCTTTCTAATGAATCCTTTCTTAATGTGTAAACATACATGTGCAAATATGCATGTATAAATAGGCATGTGTAAATATACGTTCCGGATCGCATTGTCGGCGGGCTTTACGTATTATAGCACAAAAACAGAAAGAGATATACGAAAGTTGATGCAGATATATACGAAATCAGGCTTATTCCTGAGCGGGAGCGCTGCCACCCATACGGCGGAAAAAATCATGCCTGTGATCGGAAGGATGGCGACAGATGGAGCGCTGCCGTCCGTGCGGCGGTAGAATCAGAAACGACAGGCGGTGTTGCACCGGATCGCGGTACAGCCAGCACATCCGGCAGAAGAAATAGTGGAGGGAGAATCAATGTACAGACTGACATCGAAACTGATCATTTACAGGGAGATCGGAGAGGACAGCATCCTGATGCGGCTGGCGGATGTGTGCCGGCAGTTTGACCGGGGGGATTATGACAGGGAGGCCCTGACGGCGCAGGTGCTGGACCAGATCCACAGGCTGCTGGATCTCTCCACCAGGTACGGGTTCAACTGCAATCTCTGGCACAATTATCTCGCTTTTCTGCTGGCGATGACGGAGACGCCCTTTACGCTTGTCTCCGAGAAGGTCGGGGCAAATGAAGGGTCTGTAAACCATTTTGCCAAAAATGATCTGCGGGTCTTCCGGAAGCTCTTCGACTATGATTTTGCCCCGCTCGAAAAGGCCCTGGGGACGGATGTCTTCTCTGTCATTGAGAACTATCATGCAGTGGGAAAAAAAGAACGCGTCTACAACCGGAGCGTAAGTGAGAAGGTCCAGGCCCTGAGCCGCAGGATCGAAGAGGCGGCGGACGAGGACGACATGTACAGGATCGTCACGGATTTTTACCGGGACTACGGGGTGGGCATGTTCGGTCTGAACAAGGCTTTCCGGATCAGTGAGCGCTGGAGCAGCGGCGCTGACCTGTCTGCTTCCGGACAGGCTCTGGTTTCCGGCGGGGCAGGTTCCTCCGGCTGGAATGCTGCCGCGGGACGGGGCACCGGAAAGGACCGCCCCGAGACGGCCGGGGAGACAGCAGCCGGCGGGGACGGCTTCCTCATTCCCATCACAGCGACCAGCGACGTGGTGCTGGACGATCTGGTGGGCTATGAGCTTCAGAAGGAAAAACTCATTGCCAATACAGAGGCCTTTGTCAGCGGCCGGCCCGCCAACAACGTCCTCCTCTACGGGGATGCCGGTACGGGTAAATCCACCAGCATCAAGGCCATCCTGAACCAGTACTATGACCGCGGCCTGCGGATGATCGAAGTGTACAAGCATGAATTCCGCTATCTCCAGCGCATCCTGGCGGAGGTCAAGAACCGCAATTACCGCTTCATTATTTACATGGACGACCTCTCCTTTGAGGATTTCGAGATCGAGTACAAATACCTCAAGGCGGTCATCGAGGGAGGCCTGGAGACAAAGCCGGAGAACGTCCTGATCTATGCGACCTCCAACCGCCGCCACCTGATCAAGGAGACCTGGAAGGACCGGTCCGACCGCGACGACGAACTTCACCGGTCCGACACCATGCAGGAGAAGCTCTCCCTTGTCGCCCGTTTCGGCGTCTCGATCGGGTATATGAAACCATCTCACCAGGAGTACCTGCACATCGTCAGCGAGCTCGCCCGCCGCTACCCCCAGATCACCCTTACCGAGGAGGAGCTCCTGCAGAAGGCAAACCAGTGGGAACTGCGTAGCGGCGGAGCCTCCGGGCGGACCGCACAGCAGTTCATCAACTTTCTCGCCGGCGCAGTAGAGTAATGCACCGGGGGCGCCAGGGGAATGCGCCAGGGGGACAGACCCCATGGTCACACCTTTGCAAAAATGCACCGGGGGGTCTGTCCCCCTGGCTTCTTGCTTTTTTTACATTACATGTTTACAATACTCGGTACATATGATTCTGCTACGATCGATAATTCATAAGTACGACGTGAAAGCACAGTGGACATAAAAACATGAACGATATCCGACCGGTCCTGTGGATCGTGATCCCCTGCTACAATGAGCAGGAGGTACTGCCGATCACAGCACCGATGTTTCTGGAAAAAATCATACAGCTGGCTGCCAAAGGCCTCATCGCCCGGGAGAGCCGGATCCTGTTCGTCAACGACGGGTCCCGGGACAGGACCTGGGAGATCATCAGCGCTCTGTCAGAGACGGACCCGCATTACCTGGGCATCTCGCAGAGCCGGAACCGGGGACACCAGAACGCGGTGCTGGCGGGTCTCATGGAGGCAAAAAAGCACTGCGATATCACCATCTCCATTGACTGCGACGGACAGGACGATATCAATGCGATGGACGAGATGGTCCGCCAGTATCTGGAAGGCTGCGAGATCGTCTACGGTGTGCGGTCCCGCCGGGATACGGACACCTGGTTCAAACGGTTCACGGCAGAAAGCTTTTACAAACTGATGAACGGGATGGGGGCGGAGGTCGTCTATAACCACGCAGACTACCGCCTCGTCTCCGCGCGGGTGCTGGAAGCTTTTTCCAATTATCACGAGGTCAACCTGTTCCTGCGCGGGATGTTCCCGCTGGTGGGATTCAAGAGTACTTCTGTCTATTATGAGCGGCATGAGCGGATCGCCGGCGAGAGCCACTATCCCCTATCCAAAATGCTGGCGCTGGCGCTCGACGGCATCACCAGCATGAGCACAAAACCGATCCGCCTGATCACAGGCTTCGGATGCGTGGTCGCCCTGCTCAGCTTCATCGGGGTGGTCTGGTCCGTCGTCGCGCATTTTATGGGCGTCACGGTCGCAGGCTGGTCAAGTATGGTCAGTATCCTGTGCTTTCTGGGCGGCATCCAGCTGCTGGGCATCGGGGTCATCGGAGAATATGTCGGCAAGACCTATATGGAAACCAAACACCGGCCCAGGTATATCATCAGTGAAAAGACCTGGGAGGAAAAAAGCGAAGGTCCGGCTTCGCCGCCGGACATCGGCTGACAGCTGACGGAGGACAGAACAGGAAAGTATTTACGGCGGCAGGAGAGGCGGTGATCGGATGGCTCCCCGTAGAAATGAAAACAGCAGATATAAGAGCGGCAGGGAGAGATCCGACTCTACATTTCCGGACGGAGCGGGGATGTTCGATCTCAGGGAGGACCGGGAAGTCCCCGCGGAGGAAAGACCCTACCGGGAACGCCATCGGGTGGAGGTCTCTTCGGGCCGGTCCGCCCGGGACCTGCACAGCGGCCAGGGGCCTTTGTATAATTCAGTAAACAGGATAGACAGGATACCGGCAGAGCAGTCCGGCGGCCGGCAGATCGAAACAGACCTTCTTTCCTACAGTGGAAACCGCAGCCGCGCGAGCAGGTCTTCAGGCGATAATACTTTTTCAGGAAGAAATACTTTTTCAGGTAGAAATACCACTTCCGGAAGGGTCGTACGCGGAAATGCGCCCGGCAGACGCAATGCAGCCGATCAGCCTCAGCCGGATCGACAGTCTTATAGCCGGAACCGTACCTACGGGCAGAACAGCTTATACGGGCAGCGCAGTTCCAATGGACAGAGCAGCTTATACGGGCAGCGCAGTTCCAATGGACAGAGCAGCCCTTACGGGCAGCGCGGCTCCCGTGTGCAGCCGGGAACCGGAACACGCGGGCAAAACAGCTCCTATTCGCAGAACGGATCCTATGGGCAAGCTTCCGGGACCCGGGGACAGACTGGTGCCTATAGGCAGACAGCTTCCGGGACCCGGGGACAGACTGGTGCCTATAGGCAGACAGCTTCCGGGACCCGGGGGCAGACCAGCCCCTTCGGACGGAACAGATCCTATGCCCCGGAGCAGGCAGGCCGGGATCTGGAGGAATACCGCCGCCGGATCAGGCAGATCGATATAGACGTAGATTCCTACGACAGGGGATATGATCCTTTTTCGCCTGCGGATCCTGCTATAGATGAGTTTCGCCGGGAAGAGAACGCAGACCGTGCCGACAGCCCCGGCAGGGAGAGCCGCAGAAGGGCTGCCAGGAGAGAGCGGGAAAAGCAGGTGCGCCGGATGTATATCCGGATCGGAGCGGCCGGAGCAGTCCTCCTTCTTTTGCTCATCCTGATTCCTTTTGCAGTGCACAGGCTGTCCGGAAAAAAAGGGAGTCCCGAAGCGGGAGCGGCAACGCTCGCACAGCAGCAACCAGCCCCGGACCAGGGAACGGATCCATCGCGTGAAGATGTGACCCCGGCGCAGGAGGCGGACGCACAGAGCGAGGGCGGATCTGCTGCCCCGGAGACGGACGCGCAGAGCGGGGAGGCAGCCCCGGAGCAGACCGGCGCGGAGACTGTGGACGCTTCACCGGACGGGGAGGCAGGTACGCAGAGTGAAGATACCGCTTCTGACCGGGAGGCAGGTACGCAGAGTGAAGATACCGCTTCTGACCGGGAGGCAGGTACGCAGAGTGAAGATACCGCTTCTGACCAGGAGGCGGGTACGCAGAGTGAAGATACCGCTTCTGACCGGGAGACAGGTACACAGAGTGAAGATACTGCCGCTGACCGGGAGACAGATACACAAAACGGGATAGTACCTTCGGAACAGGAGACAGGCGCGCAAAGTGAAGACACAGCGCCGGCCCCGGGGACAGACGGGCAGGAGAAGAGTACAGGTACGGAAGCCTCAGGAACCCTGCAGGAAGGCGGACCGGCAGGCAGCGGCCAAAGCTATGCACGGCAGGACGAGTGGAATATGATCGTGGTCAATCCCTGGAACGAACTGCCTGCGGACTATACTTTTGAAACGACTTCCCTCCCGAACGGGGAATCCGTTGACAGCCGTTGTTTCGGCGCCCTGACACAGATGCTGGACGCCTGCAGAAATGCAGGGAATGTTCCTGTCGTATGCTCCTCCTACCGCACGCATGAAAAGCAGATCGGTCTTTATGAGGACCAGGTGAAAACAGAGATGGCCAAGGGCCTTGGCCGCAAGGAAGCCGAGATCGAGGCTGCCACTGCGGTCGCGATTCCCGGGACCAGTGAGCATGAACTCGGACTGGCTGTGGATATCTGTGACAATGCCTACCAGACTCTGGACAAGAACCAGGAAAATACGGATACGCAGCAGTGGTTGATGAAGCACTGCTGGGAATATGGATTTATCCTGCGCTATCCAGTCGACAAGGGAGATATCACAGGGATCATCTACGAGCCCTGGCACTACAGATACGTCGGTCCGGAAGCGGCCCGGGAGATGTACAACGGCGGAAACGGCTGGATCTGCCTGGAGGAATATCTGGCACAGTAGACCGGTCCCTTAATCCCGGCAGTTTTTCCGTATGGGGACGGCAGACTCAGGATATACCGCCTCACTGCCAAAAACAGTAATGTTTTTTTCCGTGCGGACGGATGGCAGATCCGGGACATACCACCTCACTGCCGAAGGTGATAAAAGGTTCTGCATGCCCGACGGACGGCAGACCTTTCATACGACTGATGACTCAAACGGCGGACCAGACTATTAGGAAGGCAGAATACTAAAACATGCAATCTGACCCGGACAAGCAAAAGACAGACTTCATAGCGACGATCCAGCGTTTCCTGCAGACCCTGGCCTGCATCGTGCAGAAGATTCCGCAGAAGATCCCGCAAAAGATCAGTCAGGTCATAGATCCCGGAAAGCTCTCCCGCCGGAAGGAGACGGTTCGAAAGGATTTTCAGGCGGCAGCACGTTCCATGGCAGCGGGCGCTTCTGTTCTCGGGAAGACCCTGCGCTCCTCCGCCGGAATGACGGCCCGGAACCTGAACAGGATCCTGCGCCGCCTGCGGTCCATGTTTAACGGGGCGGCAGCTGCGGTCACGGCGGCTGCTGCCGCTCTCTGTGCAGCCGCCGCCGAAAAGGGAACCGGAACCGGTATCCGCAGTGCAGCAGCAGCTTACAGAGCCGGCCGCGGAGACAGGCCCAAAGTTTCCTCTTACCGGAAAAGACGCAGGGGCTCTGCCCCCTGGGTCATCCCTGCAGCGACAGGAGCGGCTGCCCTGGTCCTGGGGCTCTGCCTCTTTATGACCCTGCCTGCGGGACGAACTTTGGGAGCGGGAAATAACGCACGGACCGCAGGAGCTTCACAGACCGCCGGAGGCGTCCGGTCCTTTCAGAGCGGCACCGTGGACGCGGCAGAGAGGATCCCGCTGGCGGCGTCTTTCCGGGGTATGATGGAGGGCGCTGAAGAGGCGGCTGTCTCTGCCAGAGAACAGGCCCGGCGCTCTCTGCAGGATCAGTATCGGGCGATACTCGATCGGGGAATGGGCGCATCCTTTGTGCCGGAAACGGAATACGGGAAAGCACTCTGGCAGGAGGTCAGGAACCTGCGCAGGGAAGAACTGGAGAAAGATCCTTTTCTGATCCTTGTGAACCAGTGGCACTATCTGCCGGAAGGCTACGAAGCGGATCCGGTAGACCTGCCGAACGGCCAGAGGATCGGTGACGACTGCTATGAGCCCCTCATGCAGATGCTGGCGGACTGTGCGGCTGCGGGAGGCACACCGATCGTGTGCTCCGGCTACCGCCCTCACTGGCACCAGGTGAATCTCTTTGATGCGCAGATCAACCGCTGGCTCTATGCGGGCTACGGGCAGGAGGACGCCGAAGCCCTGGCTGCGACAGCTGTTGCGATTCCGGGTACCAGCGAGCACGAACTCGGCCTTGCCGCGGATATCTATTCCACGGAGAACATGGATCTGGACGAGAGCCAGGTCTATACGCTTACGCAGCAGTGGCTGATGGAAAACAGCTGGCGGTACGGCTTTGTCCTGCGGTATCCGAAGGACAAGAGCGAGATCACCGGGATCATCTTCGAACCCTGGCACTACCGCTATGTCGGAAAAGAACACGCGAAAAAAATCTATGATGCGGGCATCTGCCTCGAGGAGTATCTGGATCTTGCGGAACATCCGTAAATACTTTTATCATAATTGTCCCCGGCAACACCTTTTTAAACAGGAGAAATAAGATGAAACAGGACGTCATTTACATCACCGGCCACCAGCATCCCGACACGGACTCCATCGCAGCCGCGATCGGGTATGCTTTTTTCAAGCGGGCAAACGGCATCAAGGCGGTGCCCTGCCGCCTGGGCAAGCTCGGTACGGAGACGAAGTACCTGCTCGACAGGTTCGGATTCCCGGAGCCCATGCTGCTCGACGACGCGCGCGTCAGGATGTCGGAGGTCGAAGTGGACGAGCCGACCACGATCATGCCCGAGCAGACCATTTTCGAGGCCATCCAGCTTATGCATGGGTCCAGAAGGCAGACCTGCGGCGTCGTGGACGAGGAAGGCCGCGTCGTCGGCATGCTCACGCTCAATGACATCGGCCTGGTGGCCATGAGCGACACGGCGGACACGGAGAGGCTTCTGGAGGATATCACCCCGGAGCAGATCAACACTGCCCTGAGCGGGGATATCATCTACCGGGCTCCGGACCGCCATATCCGCGGCAGAGTCTCCGTCATCTCCATCACCAAAGAGGACCTGGCGATCCACGATGTGCAGGACAAGATCGTCGTCACGGGAGATGATCCGGAGGCACAGAAGCACCTGATCGAGATGGGCGCAGGGATCCTCATCGTGGTGCGCGCCAAACAGATCCGGCCGGAGGTCCTGGACGCCGCAAAGGCGAACGGGTGCTCCGTGATCATGTCCGGCCACAGCACGATGAACACCTCCCGCTATACTTACTTTGCGCCGCCTGTCAGCAAGATCATGGCGACGAAGGTCGTCAAGTTCTATGAGAACGAATTTGCCGAGGATGTCGGCACCAAGATGATGCAGACCCGGTTCCATGCCTATCCGATCGTCGATGACCAGAACCGGATCGTCGGTTGTGCTTCGCGCTACCACATCATGAACAGTAAAAACAAAAAGATCATCCTTGTGGACCACAATGAGTTCTCCCAGTCCGTACATGCGATCGAAAAAGCGGAAGTACTGGAGGTCATCGACCACCACAGGATCAACGATTTCTCCACCCAGCGCCCGGTCGCTTTCCGGAATGAGATCATCGGCAGTACAGCGACCATCGTCGCGACCATGTTCCGCGAAAACCAGATCCCGATCCCGCAGAACCTGGCGGGGCTCCTTCTGGGCGCCATCCTCTCGGATACCCTGAAGTTCCAGTCCCCGACGACGACCGAGAAGGACAAACGGACAGCGGATATCCTCGCTGCCATCGCGGACCTCGACATCGATGAATTTGCCGCCGACATGTTCTCGGTCGGCGCGGACATCAAGGGCAAGAGCATCACGGAGCTCCTGAACCAGGATATCAAGTATTTTGAGATCGAGGGCTGCAGGACCATGGTCTCCCAGGTCATCATCTCCACCTTTGCAGCTCTGCAGGGGATGCAGGAGCAGATCCAGTCTGTCCTGGATGATTTTACACAGAAAAAGAACCTCGATCTATGCCTCATGGTCTTCACCAGCATTCTGGACAACGGCTCTGTCGTCTACCGGTCCGGCGAGAAGTCCGGATGGGGCCTGGAGGCTTTCCCGGACAAGGAAAATGAGACCCATTCTCTGCAGAAGGGGATCCTCTCCAGAAAGTCCCAGATCATCCCGATGCTGACGTCAACCATCAAAAAATATTCATAAACAGTATCTGACGAAAACAGTATCTGAAAAAAGAAGAGATCTTAACCACAGCATATGAATACCGACACTTATAAAGATTATATGATCCGGGCTGTCGCCGCCAACGCACAGATCCGTGCGTTCGCGGTCACGGCCCGGGACCTGACCGAGACAGCCCGGCAGGCACACAACACCAGCCCGATCGCGACTGCGGCCCTGGGACGGGCCATGTCCGGTGCCCTCATGATGGCGGACATGCTCAAGGGCCCCCGCGACCTGCTCACGATACAGATCGACGGCGACGGCCCGATGCAGGGCCTCGTAGTCACAGCGGACAACCACGGACATGTCAAGGGATATGTCAAAAACCCGGACGTCATCCTGCCCCCCAACGCGCAGCGCCACCTCAACGTGGGCGGCGCGGTCGGGCACGGCACCCTGACAGTTATCCGGGATATGGACCTCAAGGACCCCTATATCGGACAGATTCCCCTAGTAACCGGGGAGATCGCCGAAGACCTCACCGCCTACTACGCACAGTCCGAGCAGATCCCCTCCTCCGTGGGCCTGGGCGTCCTCATGAACCGGGAAAATACCGTGCGACGGGCCGGCGGCTTTGTCGTTCAGCTGATGCCCTTCGCGGAAGAGGATGTGATCGCCCGGCTCGAGGAGAATATCCGGAGCATCAGCGCAGTCACGACGATCCTGGAGGAGGAAAGTACCCCCGAGCACCTGCTCGAGACTGTCCTTAAGGGATTTGACCTCCAGGTGACCTCGGTCGAAGACGTCTCCTTTTACTGCAACTGCAGCAGAGAGCGCTTTGAGCGCGGGCTCGTCCTGCTCGGAAAGGCGGAACTGGAGAATATCATCGCGGAGGGGGAAGACGTCGACCTGACCTGCCAGTTCTGCAGCCGCTCCTACCGGTTTACCCCGGACCAGATCCGGAAGATCCTGCCCCGGACACAGACCGGCGCATGAGCCGGCGCTGCAGCTGCTCCTGCATGAATATGCCCGGTACATGATGAGAGACACAGGATTGCAAAAAAGCCGGCAGCTGATTATAATCCTATATAGCGTGAAAAAATGCTGTGCTGCGTCGTACAGTCTTTTTTGCGTGTATCAGATTTATCGATATATGGAAATGAAGAGGAAATAAGAAATGTTTTGTGCAAAATGTGGCGCCAGTCTGAAAGACGATGCGATGCAGTGTGACAAGTGCGGTGCACCTGTCCGCATCCGCCCTGCTGCAGAGACAAGGGAGGAGGAATCCTCTGCGTTTTCGGTTCCGGATGAAAAGGCTCTTGAAAGCCGCCTGCCTGATGCAAAAGATCGAAACGGCCGGAAACACAAAAAGAAAAAAGGAAGATCCGGAAGCGAGGATACCTTCAGAGATCCTGTCTATTATGAAGATGTCACTGATGAACTGGATGTAGGGGAGATTCTCCGGATCGTCCGCGGACAGGAAGGCAGTGCGGAAGCCGGGGCAGACTCTTCCTATGAGACTGGGGAGGACGATTTTGACAGCGAAGACCGGTACGGAGGGGACCTCGATGACCTGGAGGATGTACCTCTTCCTCTGATGGAAAGGATCCGCCGCCGGCTTGCAGAAGCACACCATGTCCGCGCGGAGGCGGACGATGAAAAAGCCATGGCCAGGCATCTGGCCCGGGCGGAAAAATACTATGACCTCCAGGAGAGCATGGCGGATCAGCTGCGCAGGGAGCGGGCCCGGAAAGCGGAGGAACTCCGGCTGAGAAGGATCCGGCAGGACGAGGAATGGCACGAGCAGAAATGGTTTGAAGAAGCCCTTCGGAAAGAACTGGAGGAGGAACGCGCCGCACAGCGCGCGCAGGAGAACCGTCTCGAAGAGGAAAGAAAGGCCCGGATAGAAGAGAACGCCCGGATCGAGCAGGAGAGAAAGGTCCGCGAGGAAGAGAACGCCCGCCTCGAGCAGGAGAGAAAAGCAGCCAGGGCAGAAGAAAGCGCCCGCCTCGAGCAGGAGAGAAAAGCAGCCAGGGCAGAAGAAAGCGCCCGCCTCGAAGAGGAGAAAAAAGCGTACAGTTCCGGAACCCGAGCCTTTGCAGGCCAGACGGAAACAGTCTCAGCCGGTGAAGAAGCGTATCTGCGGAAGGTCCGCGCAGCCCGCGCAAGGCGCAGGGCGCAGGAGGACGCTCAGGACGGATTTGACCGGTTCCTGGGAAAATACGGCCTCACCAAAGAGATCGCCGTGCGTATCGCCACTCTGTTTCTGATCGCCCTCCTCAGTATGATCTATGTCCTTGGCCGCGGCGGCAGCACGGCGAATGCAGGCAGCCTCCCTGCTGACGGCATGACCGGTGTGCCCGCGCTGGCGGAGCCGGATGCAGAAGGAGGAGAGGCAGAGGAGGAGAGCGCCGTGCCCACGGGCGGCGGAGACTTCCAGAATACGCAGCAGTAGAGCAGAGGATATACACCGCGGGGACAGCCCCCGGTGCATTGACGCAGCAGGAAACCGGGGGACAGTCCCCTGATCCGGCATAAAACAGCATGAACCGGAGGAAGGATCCCCGGGGATATAAGGAGGGCCGGGCCTGCCCGGTAAAGAGAAAAATGCAGCGAGAAACTCTTGGAAGCCGTCTCGGCTTTATTCTGATCAGTGCGGGATGCGCGATCGGAATCGGTAATGTATGGAGATTCCCCTACCTGTGCGGACAGTACGGGGGCGGGGCCTTTGTCGTGATCTACCTGTTTTTCCTGGTGATCCTGGGCCTGCCGGCCATGTGCATGGAGTTTTCCGTCGGGCGCGCCGCCAGAAAGAGCCCTGTCCGCATGTATCAGGAGCTGGAACCCAAAGGGTCCCTGTGGCACCTGCACGGGCTGGCCTGTCTGGCAGGCAATTATCTGCTGATGATGTTCTATACGACTGTGGCGGGATGGATGCTTCGCTTCTTTGTACTGGAATGCGCGGGAACCTTCAAGGGCCTGGATTCGGATGGCGTCGCCAATGTCTTTTCTGCGGAGCTCGCCAGACCCGGCATTCAGGTCGGCTTCATGGCGGTCATCGTCGTCCTGGGCTTTTTTGTCAATATGCGGGGGCTGCAGAGCGGCCTGGAGCGGATCACGAAGATCATGATGACGCTTCTGATCGTCATCATGGTCATCCTGGCGGTCAACAGCATGTTCCTGCCCGGGGCCAGGGAGGGGATCGCCTATCTTCTGGTGCCGGACGTCGACCGTCTCCGGGAGGGCGGCGTGTGGAATGTCGTCGTAGCTGCGATGAACCAGGCTTTCTTTACACTCAGTATCGGCATCGGATCCATGGCGATCTTCGGAAGCTACGTCGGGCGTGAGCAGTCTCTTCTGGGGGAATCGGTCAATGTCGTGATCCTGGACACCTTTGTGGCGATCAGCTCGGGACTGATCATCATTCCCGCCTGCTTTGCCTACAACGTAGACTCCACGCAGGGGCCGGGACTTATCTTTGTCACGCTGCCCATGGTCTTCAACAACATGCCCCTCGGAAGGCTCTGGGGGAGTCTGTTTTTCGTCTTTATGACCTTTGCCGCCTTTTCCACGGTACTCGCTGTCTTTGAGAACATCATGGCGATGTGCATGGATCTCTTTGGCTGGGACAGGACCAGAGCCGGTCTGTTCAATATCGCGGCCCTCTTCCTCCTCTCGCTTCCCTGTGCGCTGGGCTTCAACATCCTCTCGGGGATCCAGCCCCTGGGGGAGGGCTCGACTTTCCTGGATCTCGAGGACTACATCGTCAGCAACTTCCTGCTGCCTCTGGGCGCCCTGGTCTTCGTCCTTTTCTGTACCCGTAAAAACGGATGGGGATGGGAGAACTTCAAGGCGGAGGCCAACGCGGGAAAAGGTCTGAAGGTACAGGACTGGATGCGGGTTTACATCACGTGGATCCTTCCGCTCCTGATCCTTTTTGTCTTTATCATGGGACTGCTCTGAATCACAGTGTGCCGGGGAGAGGCACCGGACGATGCGGCGCAGAGGCGATCATGGGACTGCTCTGAATCACATCGTGCCGGGGGCAGCCCCCGGCACACGATTTCACGATGCTGAACAGAGAAAAGAAAAGGAAAAGAATAGTTCAAAGGAAAACAGGAAATATGCCGTCTGCAGGGAGAAAAACTGCAGGGAAAAAAGCTGCAGATAAAAAGGCTGCCGGGAAAAAAACGGCAGGAAAAAAGCTGCAGAAAAGACTGCAGCAAAGAAAAAATCCGCGAAAAAAAGGGCGCGGCAGGAAAAACAGTGGGTCTTTCCGGTCGTGTTTCTTTTTTGTGTCCTTTTTGCCCTGGCCGGCATCGTCTTTGCTCTTTTGCGGTATGGTCCGCGGGGATTTAGCGACGAGGAAGTCGATGCTTATGTGCACAGTATCTACGGTCCCTCCTGGTCCCTGCAGAAAAAGACAGGGAGCCGCAACCCCTGGAACCTGCAGTTTCCCTGGGAGCAGGGGAAGGATGCAGTGGCTTCCTACCTGTACGCCGGCGGTGAGGGCGGGAGCTTTACCGTCTTTACACTGGCGGAGCATGACATGGAGGACGGAGTGTCGACCGGCCGTTACCATCGTGCCCTGTACGACAACTATTTCAGTACAGTGATCGAGAACAGCAGGGATGCGATACGGGACCTGGCAGACCGGGCTCTGGATGAAGACGGCCCGGAACTTGTCCTCGAGGCGCAGGGAAACACATCCGGCGCGTACGGGGCCCACTATGTATTCCGCCTGTATCTGACGGAAAGGGACCAGCTGGGTGCAGCGGCGGACCTCACAGCGCAGCTCGACAGCCTCCTGGCCTTCACCGGAGGGAAAGGTGAGGAGCCCTGGACGCAGATGCGGGCACAGACCCCCTGTGTGCACGTCTACCTGAAGCCGGAAAAAGCGGGCGTAGCCGCGGATGCCGTTTCCGCCGCGGCTTCGAAGGGGACGTCCCCGGCGGAAGCCGCCCTGCGGACAGACTGGCGCAGCCAGGATGTGCGGGACAACTACAGGATCAGTACGATCCGGCTCACGGATAAAACCTCCGCCGGCCGCCTTACAACAGCGGGAGTGTTCACACGGCTCGAAAACGATTACGTCGATGCCGGCAAGACGACAGGACGGCAGTACTATGCTGTCCCGGACAGGCTCCGGGATAAATACCCCGCTCCCGTCCTGACGCTTGTCAATGCCGGCGGCCACGATCTTCCGGCTGCGGATGATACGGAAGGTGGGTATTCCTATCAGCTTCTCTATCACCGAAGGACCGGGACCTACTGGATGACAGGGCTCGATCCCTGTGAGGATTTCGACGATAATCCCGCAGGAACCTATGCCCGCCGCGGCGCCTTCGCCGATCTCGTGTACTACCTTGGCGGATCCTATACCCCCGGAGAATGGGCCTGCAGCTGGCGCATCGGGGATACACGGTGGAGCGCCGCCCTGCAGACACAGAAAACCGCACGTTCTCCATACGCGTTTCAAAGTATGCAGCTGGTCCGGGACGACAGTATCACGCCGCTGGATGCCGTTCCGGACGTCTTTGCCGCGACCGGGGCGACCCTCTCCGGCCGGCCATACAGCATCCGCGACCTGATCCGTATGCTCGACGTGCGCATCACCATCAACCAGAAAAACATGACGGCCGTCATGTTCCGGGATATTGCGGATGAATAGTACAACACGCGCAGGAGGAAAGACGCACGCCGGTACCCGATACAGGATACTCTTCACCTGCCTCACCCTTGCCTGGATGCTTTTTATTTTCTGCATGTCATCTGCGGATAAAGAGGATTCCGGCGCCCAGAGCGGAGCGGTCTGTGAATGGATCTGTAAGACATTTATAGAGGATTATGCCCAGCTGCCTCCTGCCCGGCAGATGGAACTGCAGCGTCGCATCTCCTTTCCCGTCCGGAAAGGCGCTCACCTGACAGAATACACGATTCTCGGTGTCCTGCTGACGCTGACAGTTTCTGCGTGGGACAAACCGGCGAAAAAGACGCCTGCAGAGACTGAGACGCAGGCAGTCTCCGGGATCCGGACCGGGACTGCCGTTACTGTGCTTGTGATCGGATTTTTTTATGCGGTCAGCGATGAGGTCCATCAGCTCTTTGTTGCCGGCCGCGCCGGACAGCCGCGAGATGTCCTGATCGATACGGCAGGTGTCCTGCTGGGCATCTTTTTGTGCGGCATATTTAAAAAAAAACGCCCGGAAGCGTCAGGTGCGGGAAGGAAGTATCAGGCGCATAGCACCTGCAATACGGGGGTGCTGAATAGTTACTGAATACTAAGGACAAAAAGAATAAAAAGCTCGAAAGGATCTCCCAATGAAAGGCACCAAAGTGATACATACAGGGCGGCTCCTGCTGCGAAAATATCGTATGGAGGACGTCCAGGCCCTCTATCATTATTTTGGCTTAGATGAAGAAATGCATAAATACTCCGGCTGGAATCCCTTCGCGACGCCCGAGATGACAGCTGTCGCCGTGCGGACATTTCTTAACGGGTACAGGAAGCTTGATTACTACAGCTGGGTGATCGAACTGGACGGCGAACTGGTCGGTATGATCGGAGCCTACGACTATAATTCGATAAAAGGTACCATTGAGGTCGGTTTCAGTATACGGCATGACCAGTGGGGCAAGGGGATCGCAACAGAAGCGCTGACGGCTGTCCTGTCTTTCCTGATCGAGGAACAGATTCCCTGCGTGACCGCCTGGTGTGCGGCACAGAACGAAGGCTCCAGAAGAGTTCTCGAACAGAGCGGTATGAAGCAGGAGCGGATCGAGTATGATGCCCTGAAGATCGGAGATAAAGTCTATGACAAGCTGGTCTTCGTCCGCCAGCTTCCTGTAGATCTGACCTTTCATAACAGATGCGGTATTTTCAACTACCGCGTCGGTGCCGTCATCATCCATGACAAAAAGCTGCTTCTGATGAAAAATAAGGAAGAGCCTTACTACTATACCGTCGGCGGGAGAGTTCATTTCGATGAGACGACAGAGGAAGCAGTCAAAAGAGAGGTGAAGGAAGAAACCGGCATTGACCTGGAGATCGACAGGTTCCTCTATTTCCAGGAGCAGTTTTTTGACGGAAAGATCACCGGGACCCACATCCATGAGCTGGGCGTGTATTACCTTATGAAGGACAGCCCCGAACTGGATCATATCGTCTGCCATTCCGTCACAGCCCGCGGCGCCGCGGAGGAATACGAGTGGATCCCGGTCGGGGAGTGCGGGCAGTACTACATCGTTCCCGAATCGGTCGCGGAAAGGCTGCAGAACCTGCCGATGCACCCGGAGCACATCATTGAGATCGATGAGCGTTGATCGGAAGCAGAACAGGAAAGAGAACAGGAAAGAGAACAGGAAACAGAACAGGAAACAGAGCAGGAGAGAGAACAGGCAACAGAACAGGAGAGATTCATGAAGCACCGCAGACATACGATTCAAACATACTCACAGGTCGACAGGATCCCCTCCGGACATGCGACAGACAGTGTCACTCCCGGGTGCATCGTTCTGGAAGGCGGCGCCTTCCGCGGGCTGTACAGCCAGGGGGTGCTGGATGCCCTGATGGAAAACGGGTTGAATTTTGCCTGTACGATCGGGACCAGCGCCGGTGCGCTGGCAGGCTTCAATTATGTCGCAGGTCAGATCGGCAGGTCCGCGAGGGCGAACCTGACCTGCCGCCACCATCCTGACTATGTGGGCCGCGGCGCCCTGCTGCATGCGCACAGCCCGATCAGGCTGGATTTCCTTTTCGAGGACTACAATGCAGTCGAGCCTTTTGACGAAGCTGCGTTCCGCTCTCCCGGGCGCCGGTATGTGGCTGTTGCCACCGACTGCACGACAGGCAGACCGGCATATTTTGAAAAGGGAAAGTGTAAGGATATTTTCAGTGCGATCAAGGCATCGGCCTCCATGCCCTATATCTCACCCATGATCGATGTGGATGGAACCCCCTGCCTGGACGGCGGATGCAGCTGCAAGATCCCCTACCGCTGGGCCCTCGATGAGGGCTTCGACAGGATTGTGGTCGTAAGGACCCGGGAACCGGAATACCGGAAGAAGGTTTCGAAAAGGCGGCACCGGTTCTCCGCCTACGGCAGATATCCCGGTTTTGCGGCCAGCCTGGCAAACAGCAACCGCGACTACAACCGTCAGTGCGACGAGATCCAGAAGCTGGAGAAGGAGGGGCGCATCTTTGTCATAGCCCCTTCCGCAAAGGTGACTGTCGGCCGCCTGGAGGGAGACATGGAGAAGCTCGGCGATTTGTACTGGCTTGGCTACAATGACACCATAAGCCTCCTGGATCCGCTGCGGCGCTATCTGGATCTGCAGCAGAAGGGATAGATCTGCCGGGTACAATGATTTGATCTACTTGCCGGATCCGCTGCGGCGCTATCCGGATCTGCAGCGAAAAAAAGGGTGAACTCTATGAAAAGCAAGCTTCAGAAAATCGGTTCCCATACCTGGATCCTTCCGCTCGATCATGTGAAGGACCGCCCGAACCTGGGATACGTACTGGGGAAAAAGACGGCGCTGGCCATCGATGCGGGCCACTCCTCCTCGCATGTGGAGGATTTTTATAAGGCGCTGGAAGAGGAGGGACTGCCCCTCCCGGACCTGACCGTGATCACCCACTGGCACTGGGACCACACCTTCGGCATGCACGCGGTGCACGGCAGGACACTCGCTCTGCCTCAGACCAATGCACAGCTTCTGCGGATCCGGCAGGAGATGGAAGAGGATCCTTCCCGGAAAAAGAGGTTTCTCAACAGCGATGCCTGTATCCGCAGGGAATACGCCGGGGGCGTTCCGCTGGAGGTCGTTCCGGCGGATGAACTGCTGGAAAAGGACAGAACGATCGACCTGGGCGGTGTGTCTGCACAGCTCTGCCGTGCACAGTCACCCCATACGGAGGATTCCCTTCTCATCTATGTGCCGGAGGACCGTGTCCTGTTTATCGGAGATGCAGAGCTGGGAGAGTTTCCGTCCTGGTCGATGGACTTCGACAAACTGCGCGCGCTGAAAGACCAGATCGCCGGTTTTGATGCCCGCATCGTGATCGACGGACACGCGGGTCCCTATACCAAAGAGGAGCTGCTGTACGAACTTTAAAGGGCTGTCGTATTTTGTGAAAAGAGCGCAGAACGACAGCGCCGCTAACGGAAACGAATAAGACAAAATCGAAAAATCAAAAAAGGGGCTGCTGCCTGGCTGAATCAGCTTTTCAGCGCAGGCGGCAGCCTCTTTTTGCTGCGAAAATCCCGCTCCAGATCGCTTAGGCGATGGGATTCTCGCAGCAGGACTCCGATTATTGTGCGCCTGCGCGCACAATAATACGTCAAATTCGGTGCCCCGTGAATTATAACTTAAGATTCCCTGCTCTCGACCCGGACCCTTCCGCGGTGGATCCGGTCTGTGAAAAACTCCTTGACCGAGCAGCCAGCCCGCCCGGAGGAGGCACAGGCGCACGCGCAGGCACAGCTGGAAGCGCAGGCGCAGCTGGAGGCACAGGCAGAAGCACAGGAGGAGCGGGGCCTGGATCCGCCTCCGGACCGGCGTGATCCGCCTAAATGCCGGTAGCGGGGACGGCTCACAGGGACGGGGATCACGTTCACATGAATGTAGGTGTTGGGGGAGTTTCCATACCGGTAGGTCCCTGCTCTGCTGTAGGCCTCCGGCTTTACCAGATCCTTTTCCTCCACGACCTCCTTGCTCTTGATCATACTGTGTTTGCAGTAGGGGCATTCATCCTTGCCCTCCACGCGGCCGGCGCCGCGGCCGGGACAGGTCTCATAATATTCGATTTTGGTGCGGACGATCTTCTTCTCTGTCGCAGGAGCGGCGTCATTGTCGTTTCCAAATCCGGTTCCGATGTTACTGATCCAGCGTATAAACCGCAGGAGCAGCATGACAGGCATTACGAAAATAAGGAAAATCGTGAGCAGGGAACAGATGACCACGACCAGGGTGCTCATGGGGTCATCTTCGAAATAATCTCCTTCATAGTAATCGTCCTCATAGTGATCTTCATCTTCCCCTGTATCGCCGTCTGCCTGCCGGTTCCGGGAGAAGGCAAAGGCGTCATCGGGGTAGGCGACGGTGATCTGGTAACGCTCGCCGGGAGAAAGGGCAGAGGAGAAGACCAGATAGCCGTCGTCCATCAGGCAGTCCGGCTGCCAGGCGCCTGCCTTGTCCGCATTCCAGCGGATAGTCAGATCTTTGACCTCGATCTCGTCAAACCAGGCCGGTGTGTAAACAAAGACTGTCTCTCCATCGACATAGCGGCCGATCTGGTACATGCGGTCCTGGACAAAGGAGAAGGCAAAGCTAACCAGTTCGTCCTCAAAATACTCCCTGTCCAGATATATTTCCAGAGAGTCCCCGTTGTCCTCAATGTCCTCGATGTTGCTGCTCAGGGCGGTGATGTCGGTGTGGCTGCTGTTGGGAACACCGATATCGACCCAGGTCAGAGGACCATAGGCGTCATCATCCAGTACTCTCCAGTCGATCTGATAGGTCATCTGCAGGGAGGCATCCTCCCGGACGTCCACAGTGATCCTGAAATGTTCGATCTCGTCAGTGGGGCTGTCCGCCTTCGCTGTTACCACGAAGGGACCAGGCAGGTTCAAGCAGGCCAGCAATAGAAAAATCAGAAAAACCGGCACCAGCCGCAGGAGGAGTCTGTGCATCTTTTTCGCAGTATCTTTCATCAGCAGTACCTCCTTAGGGGACACTCGCCGGTCAGCTGCGCGGAAAAGGCGCGGCGGGTCCTGCAGGTGCCGCTTTCCCAGATCTGCGCCCAGTCATCGCGCAGCATATTTCCTAGGGGCCGGTCGGAGAGCCAGCTCTGGCAGGGGACCACGTTTCCGCCGGGCGTGACCGCCATGTTGGAGAGGCAGGCGCCGCAGGAGGGCGAAGGAATATTCAGCTCTTCGAAGACCTCTTCCTTTAGCCATCCGGGGGATGTAAAGGCGATCTCCATGCCGTTTGAGTGGCAGTAGGAGACTGCCCGGCGCAGGATCTCTTCCAGGTCTCCTCCCTGAAGCTGCAGGGATTCCGACTCGGATCCTGCTGCACTTCCTGTCGTGATCAGACCGGAGCAGGTTACGTAGATCACTCCGAGCCCGTGCAGAAGCTCCAGGGTCTTTTCATAGTCCCGGTTGAGCGTGCACAGGGGGGTGTTGATACTGACGGACAGACCGGCAGCGAGGGCATTTTTTATCCCCGCGAGGGTCTCCTCGTACCGGGCTGCGCCGACCAGGCGGTTGTGGACCTCCGGGTCGACGGAGTAAAAGGTGATCTGCACGCTGTCCAGCTCCGCCTTCCGAAGCTCCCTGCAGTACTCCGGGGACAGCCGGATCCCGTTGGTGTTGAGCCGGGAGATGAACCAGCGGGCATGGCGGATGAGCTCGAAGAGGTCCTCCCGCATGGTGGGCTCTCCGCCCGTAAAGGTGACCTGCGGGATCCCCGCACTGCGGCAGCGGTCCAGGATCTGTTTCCATTCCTCTGTGGAGAGCTCAGCCTCGTCGGACAGGGTCTGGCCGGCTGCGTAGCAGTGTACGCACTTCTGGTTGCAGTGCCAGCTGCCGTCCTTCGTCATGGCACTTACCATCAGGTCCATGCGGTGGGGTGCCTGCATATAGGGCGCATAGTCCCCTATACTCATGTAATGGACGTCCGTAGTGACCTCCTCACGAAAAGCGATCTGCCGGATCGTCGTGTAGATGGTCTCCATATCCGCCTGAATGCGCTTTCTGGAAAAGACGGGAATGATCCCGCGAACGTTATCAACGGCGCGGTCCAGGATCTGCTGCACGTCCGCTTCACTGATCTCTCTGCCGTCATACCGGTTGGTCTCGCGGATGAGTTCCGCCAGAAACACCGCCCAGGCGAAATTGACCGGCACGATATCCGTGCCGTTGATGATGGCTATACTGGGGCCGAACGCATTCTCCTCCGTCTTCGGGGGGATCAGATGGATGCGGATGGCGCCGGGACCATCGGGATTGAGGGTGGTGTGCAGCACCTCGCTGAAGGTGGCAGCCATGTATTTCTGCAGGTTGCGGACAGTCTTTGTTTTGCGAAAAAGGAAAGGTATTTTTGCCATCTCATCCTTTCTGCCGCAAAAGGCGGCCGGGTACGGTATGTCATCTGCGCATTTTTCATCGCAGGAGGCGGCAGGTCTTAGCCTGTTATCCGGGTATTTTCGCCGCAGGAGGCGGCGGGGCATATTTTGTCACTTGAAGGAAAATATTCCTTTCGTTATTATAGCACTAAAAGAAAGCAAGGGCACTGTGAGTCGGAAATCTGCAGTAAGGAACCGCGGCAGAATTAACTGTACAGATTCTTTCGCTGCAGTTCCTGAGCTTTCTGCAGGATAGAGGAACTGCAGGAAAAACGAGGACATGGTGCAGTACCGGAGATCTGGGAAAAGATCCACGAGAAACTGGCGGACTACGGCTTTATCCTCCGCTATCTGGAAGGCAAAGAGCATATCACCGGCTACGGCTACGAGCCCTGGCATATCCGTTACGTCGGGGATCCGGAGACCGCGAGGTCGATCATGGCAGACGGCCTCACGCTGGAAGAAGCCCTTGGCGCCGTCAGATCCGCAGAGGTCACGATCGATCCCGGCACATCCTCCATCTACAGCGAAGAGGATCTGGAGGTTGCCATGATCCGTGTCAAATGCGATTTCGCCGCCAGGGATATTGTATCTACGGGATATTGAGAAAACGACATGTGTATTCTGGAAGCAGGTCCTTTCTACATGGATCCTAAACAGATTTGGGAGGGAACTTTAGGATGAAGAAAAAAATGATCCTGTCAATCGCCTGTATAATGGCACTGCTTTTAATGGCTGGTTGTTCGGGAAATAAATCGGGCACAGAGTCACAGCCGGCAGACAATTCTGCATCTTCAGCAGAAAACATGACGATACAGACCGATGAGAGCACAAGCGAAACTGCAGTAAGCGAAGCTGCTGATCCTGCTGTAGAAGAGAATTCTCCGGTCGTCTATTTCACTTCCGACATCTCTGCGGAAGGTCTGGTGAAGATCTATGATACTCTTGGCTGGACGCCGGAAGGCAGGGCTGCGGTCAAGATCTCTACCGGTGAACCCCCGGCAAGCAATTATCTGCGGCCGGAACTGATCGGTGATCTGGTAAAGAAAGTGGATGGAACCATCGTGGAATGCAACACCGCTTATGGCGGTTCCCGCTCCAGTTCTGCCATGCATAAGCAGGTCGCGGAAGACCATGGCTTCACGACGATTGCTGACTTCGATCTGATGGACGAGGAAGGAGAAGTGGAGTGGCCCATGACTGGCGGGACGAGACTTGATAAGGTGATCGTCGGCAGCCATGCGGAGAATTACACTGACTGGGTGATCCTTTCCCATTTCAAAGGCCACGCGATGGCCGGCTTTGGCGGCGCGATCAAAAATGTAGGCATCGGCATCTCTTCCCCGAGCGGCAAGGTGTACGTCCATACGGCCGGCACCAGGACTTCCGGTAGTATTTGGTATAACGATCAGGACGCATG
>JAFWDM010000070.1 GCA_017513005.1 Lachnospiraceae bacterium | reverse complement strand
GGCGTTTGTGCAACTTGACGAGACGGGGTTTACTTGACCACCTTTTGACCTTAACATCCTATTATAGGATGTTAAGTCCAAAAATGATATCGTGGATCATTACGCGCTGAACAGATACAAATAGTCCATAAAAACGCCCCGGAATCCTCCGGTCATGGTCTATGACAGGGGATTCCGGGGTTATCATGTTACATGCCCGATCGGCTTCCCGGTCGATGGCGGGTCACAGTTCGCAGTTGCCCACGGTCCGGGGGAAGGGCAGGACGTCGCGGATGTTGCCCATGCCGGTCAGGTACATGACGCAGCGCTCGAAGCCCAGGCCGAAGCCCGCGTGGCGGACACTGCCGTAGCGGCGCAGGTCGAGATAGAACTGGTAGCCTTCCTTGTCGAGGCCGAGCTCGTCCATGCGCTTCTCCAGCTTTTCGAGATCCTCTTCACGCTGGCTGCCGCCGATGATCTCCCCGATGCCGGGGACCAGGCAGTCCATGGCTGCGACGGTCCTGCCGTCGTCGTTGAGCTTCATATAGAAGGCCTTGATCTCCTTGGGGTAGTCCGTGACGAAGACAGGGCGCTTGAATTCCTTCTCGGTCAGGTAGCGCTCATGCTCGGTCTGGAGGTCACAGCCCCAGGATACCTTGTAGTCGAACTCATCGTTGTGCTTCTCCAGGATCCTGATGGCATCGGTGTAGGTCACATGACCGAAGTCGGAGTTCAGGACGTGGTTCAGCCGGTCCAGGAGGCCCTTATCGATGAACTGGTTGAAGAAGTTCATCTCCTCGGGGGCGTTCTCGAGGACGTAGCGGATGATGTACTTGAGCATATCCTCGGCGAGCTGCATGTTGTCGTTAAGGTCCGCAAAGCAGAACTCGGGCTCGATCATCCAGAACTCGGCCGCGTGGCGGGTCGTATTGGAGACCTCGGCGCGGAAGGTCGGGCCGAAGGTGTAGACATTGCGGAAGGCGAAGGCATAGGTCTCGACGTCGAGCTGGCCGCTGACGGTCAGGTTGACGGGCTTGCCGAAAAAGTCCTGCGCATAGTCGACTTTCCCGTCCTCTGTCCTGGGAAGGTCTTCGAGAGGCAGGGTCGTGACCTGGAACATCTCGCCCGCGCCCTCGGCGTCACTGCCGGTGATGATGGGGGAGTGGACATAGACGAATCCTCTCTCCTGGAAGAACCTGTGGATCGCAAAGGCGATCAGGGACCGGACACGGAACACAGCGGTAAAGGTGTTCGCGCGGACACGCAGGTGGGGAATGGTGCGCAGATACTCAAAGGTATGGCGCTTTTTCTGGAGCGGATAGTCCGGAGAGGAGGCGCCCTCCACCTCGATCTTCTGCACCTGCATCTCGAAGGGCTGTTTGGCCTTCGGCGTCAGGACGATGGTGCCGGTCGCGATCACGGCCGACCCGATATTGAGCTTTGCCGCCTCGGCAAAGTTTTCCATCTCCGCGCTGTAGACCAGCTGCAGGGTCTGGAAGCAGCTCCCGTCATTTAGAACGATAAAACCGATCTTCTTGGAATCCCGGTTTGAGCGGATCCATCCGCCGACGGTGACTGTCTGTTCTGCAAATTCCTCTGTCCTGGCAAAGAGATCTTTGATCTCTGTCAGCTGATATTCCTGTCTCATACTCTCAATCCCCTGTTCTGATCCCGGGAAAGCCCCCCTCCCCGGGAAAATGTACATTCTTCGTGATCCCGGAAAGGCTTTCCGGTAAAATAGCAGTCTTTGTGACACCGGAAGTTTCCCGGTAAAATGCAGTCTTTCTGACACCGGAAGTTTCCCGGTAAAATAGCAGTCTTTCTGACACCGGATATTTCCCGCACAAATTTACTATTCAGTCTCAGTTTTCATGACGGGCTGCGGAATCCTCTGTCTGCCCCTCACTTGCCGTCTCCGCGGTCTCCCCGGTGGCGGCGCTGCCGGATTCAGTGGAATTCTCTCCGGCGGCTTCCTCCGATGTGGCAGCCTCTCCGGATGCCGCGTCAGCAGCCTCCTCTGTCGCAGCCGCCGCGGACGTATCCGCTGCCTCTGCAGTGCCTGCTTCTTCAGAATCCTCTTCCTCCGAAGGCTCCTCCACCTTGCAGCGATCGTAGAGCCAGTCGATGACCTTGTCGGTCATCAGTTCATCACGGATGGATTCTCTGATCACGCGGTCCAGGCTCTCCACACTTTCCACTGTCGCATCTGAAGCCACATATTCGGCGATCGCCGTACTGACCGCCTCCTCGTCAGGGTTCAGGTCCTCCTTGTCGGCGATGGCCTGGAAGGCCAGGCCCTGCAGGGCGTAATTTTTTGCCATATCATGGATCATATCCTTGTAGTTGTCCTCTGTAGCTCCGTAAAGAGAACTCATCAGAGTGGGCAGGTCCATGTAATACTGCAGTGCGTAATAGGTCAGCTGGCGGTTGAGAAGGTAATCGTACTTATCGATCATATCTGCGGGCGGATCCTGCTTGAGCGTGCTGCCGTCCACGATCTCGCTGACGATCGCCGATTTCACGTTGTTTTCGTAGGACGCCTCGCGCTCCTCGATCATGTTGCTGCGCATGTAGTCCTCGTATGCATCGACATCCGTGACCGCCTGTCCGAATGCATTGGTCAGGTTCAGGCTCTTGACGAAGTCATCCGACAGTTCGGGTGTGATGGATTCTGAGACCTTGTTGACCGTGACCGTGAAGACGACATCCTTGCCGTTCAGGCCCTCTTCGGGATGATAGTCCTCCGGGAAGGTCAGGTTGAGCTCGCGCGTCTCGCCCTTTTCGGCGCCGATCAGGCCCTCTTCAAATCCCTCGATGAAGGATCCGGAACCGATCACCAGATCATAGGTGCCGCTGCCGCCTTCAAACTCCTTTCCGTCGATCTTTCCGACGAAATCGATATTGACCGTGTCGCCCTCTTTCACCCTGCGGTCCACTTCCTCCGTGGTCGTGCGGTTCTGGAGCTCCGCGCTGATCCTGGCCTCCACCTCTTCATCCGTGGGGTCAACAGGCTTTGCCGCCTGTACATGCAGCTTATCATATTCCTCCGGCAGCTCTACGTAGTCCGCTGCCGTGACGCCGGTCAGTTTGGAATCGTCCTTCTCCTGCCAGGCCATCTCATCCGCTTCCTGTGCCGCAGCCGCCGTAGTCGCCGCGGCTGCGGCCGTCGCTGCGGCATCCGCTCCTTCATTCGTCCCCGTGGAACCGCATCCCGCCGCCAGCATGGACAGGACGAGCGCTCCCGCGATCACTGTGACAAGGTTTTTCTTCCTCATTATATACCTCCAGATTGGAATGATCCTTTACTTTTGAATCCTTTACTTTTGAATCCTCTACTTTTGAATCCTTTACTTTTCGATCCGGCCGGGCGGCCTGTTCTGCCGTAAAGCTCATGCATTCTCTCTGCTTACGGCATAATAACCTGTATAGTTTACCACAGCGGCCGTAAACTGAAAAGGGAGGATTTTTGAAAAAACCGTGAACGAGACAGGAAAAGAGAGTATTGTTTTGGTACGAAAAGAATGATAGAATAGCTTTGCGCAAAAACACGAATCATTTTTTTACCATAGCAATTCTATTTACCATAGAGATGGAGGTTAACTTTGAGCCGTTTAACGATTATTCTGCTGATTATTCTTGTCATACTGCTGGCTGTTCTGATCGTGCTGTATTTTATGGGAAAGCGCCTGCAGAGCAGACAGGAGGAATCCGAGGAACAGATCCAGGCCTCAAAGCAGCCGATGACGCTGCTCGTCATCGATAAAAAACGGCTGAAGCTGAAGGAATCCGGCCTGCCGGATCAGATCATCCAGCAGACGCCATGGTACGCGAAACGTTCCAAGGTTCCGGTGGTAAAAGCCAAGGTCGGACCCCAGTTCATCAATTTTATCTGTGACGAGAAGATCTTTGACAGTATTCCGGTCAAGAAGCAGGTCAAGGCCATGGTGAGCGGAATCTATATCGTCGAGGTGAAGGGCATCCGCGGAAAGCTCCCGACAGACGGTGAGCCGAAGAAGAAGAGCTGGATCGAAAAGCTTCAGGAGAAAGCCGGTGCCAGACCGGTCAAGTAAGGATCAAGTCAGATAAAGAACAGGTCAAATAAGAACCGGGTCAAATAAGAACCGGGTCAAATAAAGACCAGGTCAAATAAGAATCAGAAAAACAGCAGGGCGGCCTGCTGTTTTTTTGTCCGCATACACCGGTGCCGCCTACACCGCACGGATCGTCACGGCGCAGGTAAGTGTATAGTCCGGATCCATCCGGAGCGTATAGCGGATCCTGGCTGTGAGGCGGAAGGGAGCCGCCTGCTTTTTGCCGCCCAGCAGTGCGATGCCCTCTGTGCGGATCAGCATGGGAATCCGGCCGAACGGGGTCTCATACATACACCGGGCCGCGGAAAGAGCGG
>JAFWDM010000008.1 GCA_017513005.1 Lachnospiraceae bacterium | reverse complement strand
TATACAAAACAGGAATATCCCTGCTACGGGACCGGGGATTACCGCAGTCCCGCCTTTTCCATCCTGCAGAAGAATGGAAGCAGGGTGACGGAATTCAGGTATGCCGGACACAGCATAACAGCGGGAAAACCTTCTCTTCTGCCGCTCCCCGCGACCTATGTGGAACAGGACGATGAAGCACAGACACTGGAGATCCGGCTGCACGATGCATTGATGGATACGGATCTCTTCCTTCTCTACACGATCTATGAAAAATATCCTGTCGTGACCAGAAGCGCCCGTTTTGAGCATCACGGTCCCGATCCCGTTATCCTGGAGAAGGCCATGAGCATGTCGGTGGAATGGTCCGATATGGATTTTACCATGATCAGCCTCGCAGGCGCCTGGTCACGGGAGCGTTATATAAAGGAGCGGAAACTGGAGATGGGGATCTCCTCCGTACAGGGGCTAAGCGGTACCTGCAGCAGCGCAGAGCAGAATCCCTTCCTCGCGCTGGCAAGACCCGGCTGCACAGAGGAGCAGGGTGAGGTCTACGGCTTCAGTCTTCTCTACAGCGGCAATTTTCTGGCGCAGACAGAAGTATCGACCTTCGATATGACAAGGCTTATGATGGGCATCAACCCGGAGAGCTTTTCCTGGGAACTGCAGACAGACGGTACCTTCCAGACCCCGGAGACTGTCATGGTCTACAGCGGTGAAGGACTGGGCGGCATGAGCCGCACCTTCCACAGGCTCTACAGAAAACGTCTGATGCGGGGTATCTGGAGAGATCGTCCCCGCCCGATCCTGCTCAACAACTGGGAGGCGACCTATTTCGACTTTACGGAGGACAGGCTCCTGGAGATCGCAGCCGGGGCAAAGGCCTGTGGAATCGAGCTGTTCGTCCTCGATGACGGCTGGTTCGGTGTCCGCGATGACGACACCCGGAGCCTGGGAGACTGGTACTGCAATCTGAAAAAGATCCCTTCCGGGATCGACGGCATCTCACGGAAGGTGGAGGCCATGGGCATGAAGTTCGGCCTCTGGGTCGAACTTGAAATGGTCAATGAGAACAGCGACCTCTACAGGGCGCACCCTGAATGGGTGATCGGGGCCCCCGGACGCTTCAACTGCCACGCGCGCCATCAGTTCGTCCTGGACTATTCCAATCCGGAAGTCGTGGATCATATTTTCAAGATGATCAGCGGGATCATTTCCTCTTCCGCCATCTCCTACATCAAATGGGATATGAACCGTTACATGACAGGCGCTTTCAGCAGCGCGGCATGGGCCCGGGACGAGGAAGAGGCGTGTCCCGACCGCATCTCACTGCGGCAGGGTGAAATGATGCACCGTTACACACTGGGACTATATACACTGTACGAAAAACTGACGCAGGCCTTCCCGGAGATCCTGTTCGAGAGCTGCGCCAGCGGCGGCGCGCGATTCGACGCCGGTCTTCTCTACTGGGCTCCCCAGGCCTGGTGCAGCGACGATACCGACGCGTCGGAGAGGCAGAAGATCCAGTACGGGACTTCGTATGTCTATCCGGTCGTGAGCATGGGTTCACACGTCTCGGCAGTCCCCAATCATCAGCTGATGCGCACTACGCCTCTGGAAACGAGAGCCAATATCGCGTATTTCGGCACCTTTGGATATGAACTGGATCTCAACCTGCTTTCCGAAAAGGAGCTGGACCTGGTCCGCAGCCAGGTCCGGTTTATGAAGGACCACCGGCAGCTTATCCAGATCGACGGTGATTTCTACAGGCTCCGAAATCCCTTTAAAGGCAATGAGACCGCCTGGATGGTGGTCTCTCCCGACCGGTCCCGCGCTGTCGCCGTCTACTGTCAGCGGCTGAACAAGGTCAACGGGTCCCTGGTGAGGCTCCGGCTCCGCGGCCTGGACCCGGAAAAACAGTATGAAGTCACTTATGACACGACCCCTGCCGTCAATACGCCCGGGCAAATCCTCGCCCTCTACGGCTATAAGACAGACGCAGAAAACACGACACAGACCCTTCGTCTGCACGGAAGCACGCTGATGCATGCCGGTATCCCGATCAGCCGCCAGCTTCTGACCATGAAGGGCGGAGACTTCGCCTCCGTTCTGTTGGAGATCCGTGAGACCTGCGCCCCGGATACAGCCGGATTACGAAAAACATAAATAACCGGACTTCCGTTCAAGACTCGCCCGCGAGTCTCGCGTGCGTATCCCGTAACTGAAGTCACGGGTATTGCGCGATGAAGATTCAAGACTCGCTGCGATGTCCCGCAGCTTCGAAGATCTGCCGCTTATCCGTGAATCACCAGGACGCCGCTCTCCGTGACCACGATATCCATCCCGATATCCGTTTCCTCCAGAGCGACCTTCTCCGTCTCCTGGGCGTCAAAGGCGAGCAGGATCTTCGGGGTCCCTGCCGGCAGAGAGGCCAGCCACCGGTCGTAATAACCGGCCCCGTGCCCGCACCGGCCGCCCTGCCGGTCGAAGGCGGCACAGGGCACCAGAACCGCATCCACTTCCTCCGGCGGGACAGGGGCGGACCTCTTGGCCAGAGGCTCCCGTATGCCGAAGGCACCGGTCTTCCAGGCTCCGGGATCTGCGGGATCCGGGAGGAAAGCCGTCATGTGCTCTTTGTCCATGATGACCGGATAACAGACTTTTTTGCCGCAGGAAACCATCCAGCGGTTGATCTCCCCTGTATCCACTTCGTCCCGCACCGATGAGTAGGAAAATACCGTATGCGCCCTCTGCAGGGCGGGAAGGGTCTTCAGAGCACGGTAGATCACCGTGCTCTTTTCCATTCTCTCTTTTTCTGTGAGCATCCTCCTGTTGCGCAGTGCCTTCTCCCTCTGCTCTTTTTTCCGGGCTCTGCACGCCTGCGCCTGCTCCTTCTGAAATGCGGCGAGGGCGGCCGGAAATGCCCTCCGGACACTCCCCGCCATATAGAGGGAGCCGAAGGCAATAACGGGAAGGTCTGCCGCGCGGAGGGCCTCCAGGATTCCCTGCTCCGGCGACGGGCAGGCCTGCGCCGCAAATCCCCACTCCCGGAGTTCCTGCGCCAGTTCCTGCGCGGGAAGCGCACGGGGGCTGTCCGGCGTCAGACACACAAAACTGGCCGCGAAGGGGGTGACCGTCTCTATGACGGCGCGATAGTCCTTGTCAGCCAGCATCCCCATCAGAAAGATCATCTTCCCGCCCGGAAAATAAGCCCGCAGCGACAGGGCCAGGGCCTGTGCGCACTGGGGGTTGTGTCCGCCGTCCAGGATGAAGACCGGCCTGCGGGAGAGGACTTCGAACCGGGCGGGCCACCGGACCTTTGCAAGGCCCGCCCGCACAGCCTCCGCGGGGATCCCATATCCGCGGGCGCGCAGGGTCTCGATGACCGTCAGGGCCACCGCAGCATTGTGGAGCTGATATTCCCCGAGCAGGGCGAGGCGGAAGGTTTCCCCTGCTCCTCTCTCTCTTCCTTCCCCCGATCCTTTCTCCGTCTTTTCAGCGGGCAGGCCGGCTTCTTCTGCCTGTGTCCTCCAAAGAAAGGTCTGTCCCTCCAGGCTGTTTTCCATGGGAACCAGCCTGTCGAACCGGGCGGTCCGGAAGGAGCATCCTTTTTCTGCGCATGTGCGGCGGACGACCTCCAGGACCTCCGGCACATTTTCATAGCAGACCACGTCCGCGCCCGTTTTGATGATCCCGCATTTGTTGCCGGCGATCTCCGCCAGGGTATTTCCCAGATATTCCGTATGCTCGAGCCCTATATTGGTGATCACAGCCACTTCCGGCGGGTCGATGATGTTGGTGGAATCATAGGTGCCGCCCAGGCCGACCTCCAGGAGGACGATGTCACACTTTTTTTCCAGAAAGTACAGCATACCGATCGCAGTGATCAGTTCAAACTGGGTCGGGTGGTCCTCCATGGCGTCCGCGATCTGCCGCACCCGGTCCGTGATCCTGCAGAGGGCTTCTTCGGTGATATAGTCCCCGCAGACCTGGATCCTCTCACGGAAGTCCTCTATATAGGGAGAGGGATACAGGCCGGTCACATAACCCGCTTCACGCAGGATCCTCTCCAGCATGGCGCAGGTACTCCCCTTGCCGTTGCTGCCTGCGACATGGACAAAGCGCAGTTTTTTCTGCGGATCCCCCAGCCGCTCGAGCAGCTCACGGGTCCGCGAGAGTCCCAGCTTCCACTGGCTCCATGTGTGTTCATTGATATAGCTTACCGCTTCTGAAATGGTCATTGAAAAGGCCCCCGCCCCGGCTCTGAAGTCACGGGTTTTGTGCGACTGAAGTCAAGGATATGTGTTAAAAAGAATATACTGGCAGCCCCCGCCCTACCCCTTTTTGCTGTACACAGGTTTCCGGCTGCGCAGTTCCTCGTAGATCTCACAATAATTCTGATAGCGGATCCGGCTGATCTCCCCTCTGCCGAGGGCGGCCTTCACCGCGCAGTCCGGCTCATTGACATGGATGCATCCGTTGAAACGGCAGTCGGGCTCCCACTTCGCAAATTCCGGATAATAGTAGTGGAGACGGTCCGCCTCGATGTCCTGCACCCACAGGGAAGTAAAGCCGGGTGTGTCCACCAGATAGGTGTCCTCACTGCCGACGGAGAGGAGCTCCACATGGCGGGTCGTGTTTTTCCCGCGCTTGATCTTGCGCGACAGCTCACCCGTCTGCATGTTGGCGGTCGGACACAGGGTATTGATCAGGGTCGACTTGCCGGCCCCGCTGGGCCCTGTCAGGACAGTGGTCTTCCCCCGCAGGATACCGCGCACCTCTCCCAGGCTCTCCGGGATAAAGCTGCTGATAAAGAGGACCGTACAGCCGCAGGCCTCATAGGTCTCTCTCAGCTCCGTGATCTCCTCTTCTGTGGCGATATCCCGCTTGTTAAAACAAAGGATCGCGTCCAGCTCCCGCTCCTGCATGGTGATCAGAAAACGGTCCAGCATGTTGTAGCTGGGCGCCGGGTGCGTGATGGCGAAGATCAGAAGCGCCTGGTCCACGTTGGCGACATTGGGCCGCACGAGTTCATTCTTCCGCGGCAGAAGCGCCCGGACATTCCCCTCCATCGGCACACTCACCGTGTCCGTGATATCGATCTCCACGTCATCTCCCACCAGAGGCTTCTTCCCGAGCGCCCGGAAGATCCCCTTGGCCCTGCAGCGGTAGACCTCGTTCCCGGTGCGGACTTCATAAAATCCTGCTATGCTTTTGATGATCTTTCCCCGCATTTCTTTTCTGTTCTCCCCTTATAAAAAAGGCGCCGGTTTCCGCCGGTCCCGGGCACGCAGCCCGGCTGCCCGCTCCTATCTTCTGCAAAAAGGGCGCCGGGACTGCTTCCCGACGCCCTTCCTCTCTTCCGGTTCCCGTGCCGCTATCTTTCAGCAGCGCCCCGCAGCAAACCGGGGGTCTGCCGTCCGGAGGTTTGCCGGATGCGCATCAATCCTGTGTAAATGTCAGTTCCCGTTCGATCTCCATAGGGATGCTCCGCTCCTCTGCCCCGGCGCCGGTCTCTCCCGTCTGGGAATCCTCCAGGATCGTGTTCGTGTAGGTCATATAGAGGGTCGCGCCTGAATAGGGGATCCCGGTGATCGCGACCTGGTAGGGGAACTTGGATGTCGTCGTATTCAGAAGGGAAGTGCCGTCCTCCGTGACGATGCTGAGCGTGACCGCTGTCCCCTCCACAAAATCGGGGTCCTCACTGTGTCTGGGGGCTTCGATCCTGGCAGAGTAGCTGTAGCTGGGCTCTCCGCTGAGTTCCATGTCGACCTGGGTCCCCTCCTCGACATACTCGCCCTTTTCAATGCTCTGTCCGATCACAGTCCCGGGGGCATAGCGTCCGCTCGTATCCGTGACGGTCGTCTCGCCCGGGGTCAGCCCTTCCTTGAGCAGGGCCGCAGAAGCTTCCTGCTCTGTCATGCCCAGGATATTGGGGACCTGTACCAGACCGGTCAGATCCGGTCCCTTACTCACATAGAGTACGATCTCGGAACCGGCTACGGTCTGGATGCCGCCGTCGGGATCCTGCCCGGAGACATAGCCTGCCTCGATGTCGTCGCTGTAGGCCTCCTCGATCACCGGGACCAGTCCCAGTTCCCGCAGAGCCTTCTCGGCATCAGACTGCTTTTTCTCAATGAGATCCGGCACTGTGATCTTCTCGATCTTCACGATCGTGAGCGTCACTTTGGTGCCCTTTTTCAGACGGTCCCCCTCATCGGCACTGGCCGCCATGACGATCCCTTCGTCGTATTCCTGCGAGGTGTCGTAGATCTCCTCCCAGGTGAAGCCCGCCCGCTCAAGCACTGCCTCGGCGTCCTCCGCCGTCCTGCCGACAAGGCGCGGGACAGGGATCACTTCCTCTTTCTGCGTCGAAGCAGTCGCCGGGGCTTCCTCCGGCTCTGTCTGCTCCGTTACAGGCTGCACCTGCTGCTGGTCCTGGTCCTCCTGCGTACTCCCGCCGGATGACGCAGCGCGGCGGTTCAGTGCGACCAGGATGATGACGACACCGACGACTACGACTGCGATCACAGAGAGGATCTGAATGAGTCTGTCAAGACGTCTTTCGTCCTCCTCGAGTTCGGCATCCTCCTCGTCCTCCTCTGCCTCATAGAGGACAGATCCCTGCCCGGCAGAGTCCGGATAAGCACTGCCGGAGGGCACACCGCCGGCTCCCTGGCCGGACAGGCTTCCGCTCCGGTTCGAAAGAGCCGAAGGATCCTGTGAAGCTGTTTCGGCGGATAAGCCGTCTGCCGCGCGGCCCCTGCCGGTCTGTCCCGCCGCCTCTGCGGCGTTCCCGTTCCCGCCGCCTGCCGTTTCTGCCCTGCCGGATGCCCCGGCAGTACCTGCTGCCGCAGACGACATAGATGCAGCACCGGCCGCCATAGCGGCGTTTCCGATGCCGGCTGCTCCGGCTTCCATCGCGCCCGCAGGACCTTCCGCACCTGCCCCGGGTCTGCCGGAAACCAGACCCGAACCGGCATCCTGCCCATCCGGCTGCAGATCTCTCCCGCCGACGGCATAGGGCATGGTGCCCTGTGAAGAGAGAAGCTCTCCCGCGGAGACGGCTGCCGCCCCCGTCTGCACAGCGGCGGCTGCCGCTGCCGCTGCCGTGGAAGTCCTGCGGCGGATCTCCTCGCGGTCCTTCGCCGTGATGGACCTCGTCTCCGAGAGGTTCTCGGCGCCCGCGCGCTTCACAAATGTCCCCTCGGGGTCATTGAGCGAATGGCGCAGATCTGTTGTCAGCTCATCCATCGTCTGGTAGCGCCGGTCCGGACTTTTTTCACAGCACTTGAGCACGATCTGCTCCACACTATAGGGAAGATCCGGCACAAATTCACGGGGAGAAGGGAAGGGATCCTGGATGTGCTGCAGCGCGATCGCAACGGTCGTTTCCCCATCGTAGGGAACACGTCCGGTCAGCATCTCGAAAAGGGTCACACCGAGGGAATAGACGTCGCTCTTCTCATCGCTGTAGCCGCCGCGCGCCTGCTCAGGGGACGTGTAATGAACAGACCCCATGACATTGGAAGTGATCGTATTGCTGGTGGAGGCCTTGGCGATGCCGAAGTCCGTCACCTTGACCTTTCCCTCTTTGGAAATGATGATGTTCTGGGGCTTGATATCACGGTGAATGATATGGCCTCTGTGCGCCGCCGCAAGTCCCAGTGAGACCTGGATCGCGACTGTCACTGCCTCACGCGGGGTGAGTTTTCCTTTTTTTTCAATATAGCGCTTGAGGGTGATCCCGTTCACCAGCTCCATGATGATATAATATGTACCCTTTTCCTCGCCCACATCATACACGTTGACGATATTGGGATGCATCAGACCGGCAGCCGCCTGCGCCTCGACACGGAACTTCGAGACGAATGTCGCATTCTCCGAAAACTCCTGTTTGAGCACCTTGACAGCCACCATGCGGTTGAGCCGGTGGTCTTTCGCTTTATATACATCGGACATGCCGCCGGTGCCGACTTTTTCCAGCACCTCATAGCGGTCCGCAATCAGCATTCCTATCTTGATCATTTATTTCCTCCGGAGTCCGGTGCACTGCCGGTAACAATTCACGGTTTTATAAGGACATGAAAAGTAAACAGTAACAATTCACGGTTTTATAAGGACATGAACTGTAAACAGTGACACAACGCTGTCAGCGGATCATCTTCAGGCCAGCAGGCGCCCCGAGTCAAAGGGATTTACAAGCACCACGGATATATTGTCGGCGCCGCCCGCCATATTGGCTGCATAGACCAGCCTGTCCGCAGCCTTTTCAAGGCTCCTGAAGGAAAAGACGATCTCTGCGATCTCCTCCTCCTTCAGCATATTGGTGAGTCCGTCCGAACACAGAAGCAGGAGATCTCCGTCCGTGAGGACCTCCCGGAAAAAGTCGACCTTCAGATCATCTTCCGCGCCTACGGCCCGGGTGATGATATTTTTATCCGGCATCTGACGGGCCGTCTCCCGGTCGATCCTCCCCGCCTGCACCATTTCCTCGACGAGGGAGTGGTCAACGGTGACCTGCCGGATCCTCGCGGGCGGATGGAGCACATAGAGGCGGCTGTCGCCGACATTGGCGGCAAGGACACGGTTGCCCGATATGGTGACGGCAACAAATGTGGTTCCCATGCCGTACATGGACCTTTTTTCACCGGCGATACGGCGCAGGGCAGAGTTAGCCTCCTGCAATGCTTTCTCCAGGATGCGGGCCGGCTCTTTTTCCTTCGTCTCCATGACGCTCTGCGCGACATGGTTCACCGTAAAACGCGAGGCATAGTCTCCCGCGTTATGGCCGCCCATACCGTCCGCGACGATATACAGGTTCGGCAGGCTGTTCACCGGGATATCACTCGTAAAGATATAGTCCTGGTTCATATTCCTCTGTCTGCCGGTATCTGTGATCGAGAAAGATGATGGCATAGCTTCTGTCCTCTTCACCTCTTGCAAATCGTATGCCTTCCGCCGTCTGCTGCGGCAGAGTATTTACTGTGTGGTCTGCTGCCGTTTCGCATCCACATATCTGTTCCGAAGCTGCCCGCAGGCCCCTTCGATATCTGTTCCAAGGGCTCTTCTAATACTAACATTTACACCATGATTTTCAAGTTCCTTTTTAAAGGCGCGGACATGGGCGTTGTCCGGGTGGGAGAATCCGCGCTCTCGCACCGGATTGACGGGGATCAGATTGATGTGGGCCTGCAGGGGACGGGCAAGCTTTGCGAGCCCTCTGGCGTCCGCCGCGCTGTCATTGACATCCCGGATGAGACTGTATTCGAAGGTGATCTGCCGCCCGGTCGCGTCAAAATAGGCCCTGCAGGCCTCCATCAGTTCCCGGATCGGATACCGGTTGGCGATCGGCATGATCTGCCTGCGCCGGGTGTCCGTGGCCGCATGCAGAGAGAGGGCGAGCGTAATACGAAGGCCCTCCCTGGCCAGGCGGTACATATTCGGGACGATCCCGCAGGTGGAGACCGTCACGCTTCGCTGACTCAAATGCATCCCCTCAGGACACGTGACCAGACGCAGGAACCGGATCAGATTCTCGTAATTATCCAGCGGCTCCCCCATCCCCATGACGACCACGTGCGAGACGCTCTCGCCGGTCGTCCGCAGGATCGCATAGATCTGTTCGAGCATCTCCGAAGCACTGAGGGACCGGACCAGGCCGTGGAGTGTGGAGGCGCAGAAGCTGCACCCCATACGGCAGCCCACCTGGGAGGAGATACAGACGCTGTTTCCGAACCGGTAGCGCATGAAGACACTTTCCACCAGGCAGCCGTCAGGCATCTCAAAGAGGAATTTCTGTGTGCCGTCCAGCCTGGAGATCTGCCGGTCAACCAGCTTTGCCGTCACCAGCGGATGAGAAGCGGCCAGCTCCTCCCGGAGCTTTGCGGGAAGATCGGACATCTCTGCATAGCTGCAGGCCTGCCGCCCGTGGATCCAGGAAAACAGCTGTTTTGCCCGGAAGGCCGGCGCCCCCTTATCCTCCATCAGATGCCGCAGCTCCTCTATGGACATGGATTTGATATCCGGTGACATCTCCTCTATGGACATGGATATGATATCCGGTGACATCCCTCCTTCGGATACCGCTTTGGAAAACGGATGACCGGAAGGATCATGATCATTAGTCTGTTTAGAATCGTGAATACTCATATCTTTCTGAAGCGGGCCATGAAAAAGCCGTCCGTGCCGTGAATGTGCGGCAGCAGCTGCAGCCTGTTGCCCTGAATGCCCGGAATGTCTGCAGGAAGGAAAGGCCCCAGTCCCTCCGTTTGAAGGCCCAGTGTCTGTTCGATCCAATCTGCGTTATCTTCATTTTCTGCAGAGCTGATCGTACAGGTGCTGTAGAGGAGGATCCCGCCTTTTTTGAGATAACGGACTGCGCTCCGGAGGATCTCCCGCTGGAGCTTCTGAAGTTCCAGGATCCCTTCCATACTCGCCCGGTATTTGATATCCCTTTTTTTGCCGATGACACCCAGGCCGGAGCAGGGCAGGTCACAGAGCAGTACGTCCGCCTTTCCCTCGTCCTCCGGGAAAACGAGGCGGGCATCGCGTTCCTGTACCACAATATTGGAGAGAAGCAGCCGCTCCGCTCCCTCGCGGATCCGGTCTGTCTTGCGCCGGGTCAGGTCAAAAGCATAGACCTTCCCTCCTCCCTTTAGCAGCTTCTCCGCAGCCAGAAAGGTCTTTCCCCCGGGAGCGGCACAGACGTCAAAGACTGTTTCCTCTCCCCTCAGCCCCGCCGCTGTGACGGCGAGCATGGAACTCTCATCCTGCACTGTCCAGAGGCCTTCCGAAAAGCCGGGGAGCTTTCTGAGGTCGGAGGTCCTGCGCAGGCGGAAGCTGTCGGAGAGCCATCTTCCTTCCTCCACCAGGGCACCCGCCGCCCGGAGCCTGTGGATCAGGCGGCCGCGGGCCGCCCCGGCGGATCCGGGTCTGCAGAACCTCGCGCAGACCGGCCGGATCTCCAGCAGGGACGCCAGAAGCGCTTTCGTCTGCTCCTTTCCCAGCTCGGCCTCCCACATGCGGATGATCCAGGCCGGCATAGAATAGCTCTCTTCCAGGTCACGCATCCGGGTCTCATCGTCCTGCATAAGAGCCGTATCCTTCTTCCCGGCCGCCCTCTCCCTGGCCACATTTCGAAGCACCCCGTTGACAAAGCCGGAGAGCCGCGCCGGCGCATGCCGCCTGGCGAGCCGGACCGCCTCATTGCAGGCGGCGCTGTCCGGGACCGCATCCATGTAGTAGATCTGGTAGATCCCCATCCGCAGGATCTGGAGTATGGCAGGATGGAGCTTCGCGGCAGGTTTTCCCGTAAAACGGGCGATCACTGCATCCAGCTGCGTCCTGCGCTCGATGACACCCTCCAGAAGGCGCTTGATGAAAGCGCGCTCCACCTGGCTCATATCCCCGCAGTCATCGAGTGTCCTTTTTACCAGGACATTGCTGAAGGTATTATTTTTCCCATGCGAAAGAAGGGCAAGCAGGACGACTTCCCTCTCATCCTTTTTTGCCCTTCCATTTTCTGTTTTATGGTACTTCCGGGTATTCCCGGTCACATCGGCGCGCCTCATCTGCGCCTTCGCCCGCCGTTTACGAGCAGGAGGAGCCGCAGCAGCTGCAAAACGGAAGCGGCCGCCGAAGCGACATAGGTCAGTGCGGCTGCGGAGAGCACCTTGCGGCTGCCCTGTACCTCCGACTGTCCCAGAATCCCGTAGTCCTGCAGCATCACCAGGGCGCGCCTGGAGGCATCAAACTCGACCGGCAGCGTCACCAGCTGGAAGAGGACGCCGAAGGAGAACAGATAGACGCCGATCATGGCGAGGGTATCGTTCAGACCGAAGATCAGGCCCAGCATGACGATCCAGATGCCGAAATTGCTTCCGATATTGGCGACCGGCACCAGCGCCGTGCGGAGCCGGAGCGGCAGATAGCCCGTCTCGTGCTGCATGACATGTCCGCATTCGTGCGCCGCCACGCCGATCGCAGCCACGGAAGTAGAATTATAGGTCGCATCCGAGAGATTGACCACGCCGCGCGCCGGGTCGTAGTGGTCTGTGAGTTCCCCCGCAACATGCTGCACCTGCACTCCGATGACCCCGTTTCTGCGCAGGATCATCTCGGCCGCCTGGGCCCCCGTCATCCCGCAGGCACTTCGCACTCCTGCAAATTTCCTGTATGTCGATTTCACACGGGCGCTCGCCAGAAGGCAGAGCAGGGCACCGATGATGACCAGCAGATATGTCCCGTTATACATTCCATAACCGCCGTAATAATACATTCCATCGTCTCCTTTCTATAGATTCAAGACTCGCTCGCGAGTCTTGCGCGCCGGATGCGGGTCGACATGTATTGTTTTTCAAAGACATGTCAACAACTTCCGCACATGCAAGGCATGTGCTGCCGCTTCCGTGCTGATCCTGCTCCGTCACTGTTATGCAGTGGTTTTAGCACCGGAACAGGCGAAAAACTCCGGCATTTCCTGCCGGTCTGAAAAGATATCATAAATGCACATTGTTACAGATGTGTAGACGCAAAATAAAAAATTTATAAAAGGGAGATCAGCCCAGAACCGTCCCGGCGGGCACCTTCGTGCCGCGCAGAAAAGCATCTGTGCCCATCCGCTTCTTTCCTTCCGCCTGTACTTCCACAAGCGCAAGGATCCCGTCCCCGCACGCCACGCGGATGACCTTTTGATCCTCCGAGACTACGGTCCCGGGAGCCGGCTCTCCGTCAGTCTCTGCCTCTCCTGCTCTCTCCTGTGCTTTTGCCTGCCAGACCTTCAGAACATGTCCGTTCAGCTTCGTAAAGGCCCCCGGCCAGGGGAGCATCCCCCGCATGCGCTGTTCGATCACAGCCGCCGGGAGCGCCCAGTCGATCTCCCCCATCTCCTTGCGGAGCATGGGCGCGTAGGTCGCACTGTCCATGTCCTGTCTGACCGGATGGATTTCTCCCTTTTCGATCGCCGGCAGATACCGGACGATCATCTCCCCGCCCAGGCGGGCGAGCTTTTCGTAGAGGCTCTCCCCGGTCTCATCCAGAGCGATCGGGATCCTCTCCTGAAACAGAATATCCCCGGTGTCCATCCCGGCATCCATCTGCATGAGGGTGATCCCTGTCTCCGCATCTCCGTTTATGATCGACCACTGGATCGGCGCGGCGCCCCGGAGCCGGGGCAGGAGGGATGCGTGGATATTGACACAGCCCAGGCGCGGAATGTCCAGCAGCTCCTGCGGCAGGATCTGTCCGAACGCTGCAACAATGATCAGATCCGGCGCCAGGGCCCGGATCTTTTCGATCGCCCCGGGCTCACGGATCCGGGCAGGCTGAAAGACAGGTACATTACATTTATCCGCGCAGACATGGACAGGTGTCGGGATGACCTTCCGCCCCCTGCCCTTCTGCCGGTCCGGCTGCGAGACGGCGAGGATCACATCCCTGCCATCCGCGCAGAGAGCATCCAGCGCACAGGCGGCAAAATCCGGTGTTCCCATAAATATAATCTTCATACTTGTGGTCATGACCTCCGTTCACAGTTCACAGAATCGTATAATCAGAATCGCGGAATCGTATAATCAGAATCGCATAATCAGAATCATCTGATCATGGTAAGGTCAAAAGTGACAGCACGGATCGTTTCGCCCTGTGCGCGCTCACAAACCGCACGGCAGTCCGCTGCTGATTCCTCTGTTTCTTATTCCGCTGTTTCTTATTCTGCTGTTTCCTCTGCTGTATCCTCCTGTGCGGCTTCCTCCTGCAGTTCGGAGGCGTCGCGCAGCTCTCCGTTCACCTTTTCCACATACAGGTGTCCGTCGAGGTGGTCCAGCTCGTGGCAGATCGCACGTGCGAGGAAGTCCTCCGCCTCCATCTCCCACTCGTTCATATCCAGGTCATAGTAGCGGACGACGACACGGTTGGGACGTGTCACCTCTCCGACTTTGCCCGGCACGGACAGGCATCCCTCATATCCGGTCTGTTCACCGTCCTGTTCCAGGATCTCCGGATTTACCATCGTATAAGGCTCGTTCTGCTCTTCCGTGACATCGATGACGACGAGACGCTTGAGGATCCCGACCTGCGGGGCAGCCAGTCCGACACCGCCGGTATCGTACATGGTCTCGAGCATATCCTGCGCGAGTGCGCGCAGCCTCGGTGTCACTTCCTTGATAACCTTTGCCTTTTTTTCCAGGACGGGATCGCCCATTTCTCTGATATTGCGAAGAGCCATAGTGTTCCTTTCTTTTTGCACAAGTTTTTCTTTAAAAACGAAACCTGTTTTCAAGACTCGCTTGCGAGTCTTGCGCGCGTATCCCACGACTGAAGTCACGGATATTGCGCGATGAAGAATAAAACGGGTTTTCTTTTTATTACGGCAGTCCTGCCGTTCTTTCCTAAAACGGATTGACCGGGTCAAAATCGAACTGGATCTCCACATTCCGGGAGATGTATGCGGGATGTTCCGCTTCCGTCTTTTCGATGCGGTCTTTACAGTCAATCAGTGTATCATATTTCTCCGCTTTTATGTACATGACAAAGCGGAAGAGGTCGCGGAGTTTCCGCAGGGAGGCTCCGGCGGGTCCGATGATCCGGTATTTTCTGCCGGAAGGGTCCGCCTCCATCAGGAGTCTGCGGATCCCGTTCGCGGCGTGGAGGGCGGCGTCCTCATCCTCGGACTGGATCTGGACCGCCATCATATGCGCCGCCGGCGGGTAGCGGAGAAGCCGCCTGTAGGCGATCTCCTCCCGGTAGAACCCCTCATAATCCTGCCTTGCGGCATGGCGGATCGCGTAGTGCTGCGGCTGATAGGTCTGGATCACCACATCCCCCGCCTCGGTCCCGCGCCCTGCCCGGCCTGCCGCCTGGGTCAGCAGCTGAAAAGTTCTCTCCGCGGACCTGTAATCGTCGCCGTACAAGGACATATCAGCCATCAGGATCCCTACGAGTGTCACGCCCGGAAAATCATGTCCTTTTACGATCATCTGGGTCCCCAGAAGGATATCTGCCTCCTCGGCGGAGAAAGCGGACAGGATCTTCTCGTAGCTTCCTTTCTTCCTGGTCGTATCCGCGTCCATGCGGAGAATGCGGGCCTGCGGAAAGGTCTGCTGCAGGACGCCCTCGATCTGCTCGGTTCCCGCGCGCATGGCCAGGACGTAGCGGGAGCCGCACTCGGGGCAGGTCCTGAAGGCCGGCCGCTCATAGCCGCAGTAATGGCAGACCAGTCTGCCGTTTCCATGGAGCGATAAAGAGACGTCGCAGTGCGGACACTTGGGAACAAAGCCGCACTCCCTGCAGGAGACAAAGCCGGCATATCCGCGCCGGTTGATGAAGAGCATGCTCTGCTGTCCGGCAGACAGGCGCGCCCTGATCTTTTCATACAGGCTGCGGGAGAGGATCGACCGGTTCCCGTGCTGCAGCTCCTGCCGCATATCCACGGTCTCCACAGAAGGCAGGGTCCCGCCGGTCAGGCGCTCCTGCAGGCGGAAAAGCCGGATCTCTCCCTGCTGTGCGCGCCAGTAGGACTCCAGGGAAGGTGTCGCCGACCCGAGCACGAGCACGGCCCCGTGCATGCGGGCGATCTCTTCCGCCACCTCCCGGGTCTGGTATTTCGGCATGCTCTCATTTTTATAGCTGTGCTCATGCTCCTCATCGATCACGATCACGCCCGGATTTGAAAAAGGGGTAAAAAGGGCGCTTCTGGGGCCGATGATCACATCGATCTCCCCCCGCCTGGCGCGCTCCCACTGATCCGTCCTTTCCGCATCGGAAAGGGAGGAATTGACCACGCTCACACGGTCGCCGAAATGGCTGTAGAACCGCATCAGGGTCTGAAAGGTCAGCGCGATCTCCGGGATCAGCATGATGGCCTGCCGTCCTCTGGCACAGATCTGCCGGATAATGGAGATATAGACCTCTGTCTTCCCGCTTCCGGTCACACCGTGGATCAGGCTGACCCGGGGGGTCCCGGCCTCCCGCTCCTGCAGGGCATCAAAATCCGCGATCACTCTGTCCACGATCCGCTGCTGGGCTTCGCTGAGCTTCATTCCGGTCCTGGTACTCGCGGACACATTCACCGGATTGCGCAGTTCCTGCACACTCTCCACTTCAATGATCCCCATGCGCTTCATGGCCTGGATCACGGAAGAAGATACATGGAGCCGGGCTGTGACAAGTGTCCATGGCAGAAGCGGCACCTCCAGCAGTTCCTTCAGGAGCCTGGCCCGGGCCTTCTGGTGCTTTTTATCAAATTCCGCCAGCTTCTCTTTCGCATCCTCCTCCGACAGGAGAAGGCGGATCTGGCGGTGTTCCAGGATCTTTCCCTGTTTCCGGGAAGCCAGTACGGTCCGCATGGCCGCAGCCATCGTCGCCCCGTACCGGTTCTTCATCCAGGCGGCAAGCCGGAGGTAATACTCGCTGTCATCCTCCATGGAATATCCCCTCGTCGGTTCCAGGACCTCTGCGATCTCCTTGATCCTGTCCGCTGCGATCCCGGCGTGATCCGAGAAGCCGGTGACATACCCCTTTCGCAGGGTACTGCCTGCTCCGAAGGGGACCATAACGATACTCCCCGCACGGACTTTTTCCTGCAGAGCCTGCGGGATCCGGTATGTGAAGGTCCGGTCCAGTCCCCGCCGGGAAATATCAATGATCACCTGTGCGTATTTTTCCAAACAGGTCTCCTCCTGTAGCATCTGCCTGCAGCCGGTTTCCCGAAAGTCCCTTCCGGCTTATCTTTTTGCGGCATGTCTTTTCCGGCCGCCCGCCGGCTGTCGTCCGCCGTCCTGTCCCCGCTCACCGGGAACTCATTTTCCGCTTTCTTCCAGCACTTCCCGGATCAGCACGCGCTCATCCATGGGATATTTTTTCCCCCTGATCTCCTGATAGTCTTCGTGGCCTTTGCCGGCCAGTACGATGATGTCCCCGGGCTGTCCGTGGCTGATCGCGTACCGGATCGCCTCCTTGCGGTCCGGGATCTTTACATAGGTACCGCCGGTCGGTTCAATGCCGGTGACGATGTCCGCTATGATGTCCATCGGGTCTTCATTGCGGGGGTTGTCGGACGTGATGATGGTAAGATCTGCGAGGCGTCCGCTGACCTCCCCCATCTCAAAGCGCCGCGACCGGTCGCGGTTGCCTCCGCAGCCGAACAGGCAGACGATCCTGCCGGGATCATATTCCCGCAGAGTCTCCAGGAGGCTCTCGAGTGCCATGGCATTGTGGGCATAATCGATCATCAGGGTGAACCGGTCGCTCACCTTCACCATCTCGATCCTGCCCCGCACATGGATCTGCCGCAGGGCACTGACGATCGCATCCTCCGGCACGGAAAAATGTCTGCAGACGGCGATCGCACAGAGCGCATTATAGACGCTGAACCGCCCGGGCGCAGGAACATGGGCATGGAGAGAGACAAGGCCCGCCGTATCAAAGCGGATGCCCAGTTCCCCGGGCGTATGGACCAGGCCGATCTTCTCCGCCCTGAGGTCATTGCCCTCCCCGAGGCCGAAGGTCTCCACTTCGCAGGTATGCCCCTCCAGGATCCTGCCGCAGCTGGGATCATCCCCGTTGAGGATCCCGACGCGGCACTGGGAAAAGAGGAGGCTCTTGCAGTGCAGGTAGTCCTCAAAGTCCTTGTGCTCATTCGGCCCGATATGATCGGGAGACAGATTGGTAAAGATCCCCAGGTCAAAGACAAAACCGCCTGTCCGGTGCAGCATCAGGGCCTGGGAGGAGACCTCCATCACGACTGCCTGCACCCCGCTGTCCGCCATGTCGCGGAAGGTCTTCTGCAGGACGATCGATTCCGGCGTCGTATTGGCGGAGGGGATCCGGACCTCCCCCTGCTCTGTCCCGTAGAGGGTCTCGATCGTTCCCACAAGGCCTGTGCGGATGCCCGCGGCCTCGAGGATCGACCGCACCATGTAGGTCGTGGTCGTCTTTCCCTTTGTTCCCGTGACGCCGATGACCTTCATTTCCTCCGCCGGATGCCCGTAGAAGGCAGCCGAGATCACCGCCATAGCCAGACGGGAATCCTCCACCCTTATCACAGCAGGGAGGTCTGTTTTTTCCGACAGGCCCGCCCCAGGCGCTTTTTCCCCGCCCTGATCCGGCTGCAGGTGCAAGCCCTTCTGTTCCTGCTGCTCCTCCTGCCGGTCCGGACTGCTTTGCTCCTGCAGGTGCAGATCCTTCTGAACGACCAGGGCGCAGGCACCTTTTTCCAGAGCCGCCGCGGCAAAATCGTGCCCGTCGCTGTTGGCGCCTGCGATGCAGAAAAACAGCGAGCCCCGGGTGACCTTCCTGGAGTCATTTGTGATGGACGTGATCTCCCTGTCCAGAAGTGCCTGCAGCGTATCTTCCGCAGAAATCGCATCCCCCTCTACGGTCTGAAAAGAATATGATAAGTCCCTGACCAGATCTCGGATTTTCATGATCTCTCCTCATAAAAAGTATTCATTCGTAACTATTCATCACCCCCATATTGCAGGTGCCATGCACCTGCAATCCCGGGCTGACAGAGGCGCTGCGCCGCTTTGTCCGCCCCGCAGGAATGTGCCTCATTTATCCAAAATGCAAGCATTTTGTCCTGCATGATGCCAATTCCTGCGGGGTGCTGAACATGTACATGATTCTAGAAATGCATATCCTTCAAAACAAACTGCAAAGACCTGCGGCCCTTCCATTCGTTGATCTCCGGATAGTAGATGATCTGCACGGGCAGGTCCGCAAGACCTCTTTGAAGCGCCTCCCAGGCCTGGGGACCGCGGGAGGATACCAGATCCTGCCGGAAAGCGGCCGCATCCCGGAACCAGAGCAGGTTAAGCCGGGCGCCCCGCCCGTCCACCGCACCGAAACGCAGGACGTTCTGTCCCTTTCCCATGATGCGCACACTGTGGAGCTGGATGTCTCTGGCGGCAAACATGGGACGGGGGTTCCGGGTCCCGCAGGGTTCCAGAAGCCGCAGCTCGTCGGTCATGTCAAAGGTCCACAGTCCCGGGGGCAGCTCCATATCGATATGCAGGACCTCTGTCAGATCCTCTTCCCGCAGTGTACAGGTCTCCTCCAGGCGGGTCTGCAGAACATCGATGTCTTCTTCCGCCATAGAGAGACCGGCCGCCATCCTGTGCCCGCCGAATTTCAAAAAGCAGTCCTTTACCGAAGTCATGGACGCAAACATATCATAGGCTTCGATCGACCTGCCGGATCCCTTGACCGTCCCCTGCTCTGTCCTGGTGAGGACGAACACAGGCCGGCTGTACTGCTCCCGGACCCTGCCCGCAATGATCCCGGCCAGCGATTCATGACAGTCCGGCAGATAAATCACCAGCACCCTGTTTTTCAGGAGCTTCTTTTCCCGGACCTGCTCCAGGGCCTTCCCGACCCCCTGTTCCGTGAGGCTCTTGCGGCTCTCGTTCAGTTCGCGGAGCTTCTGGGCACTCTTTAAAGCTTCCTGCGGATCCTCCTCCAGAAAAAGGGCCAGAGCGCGTTCCGCGTTGTCCAGACGTCCCGTCGCATTCAGACAGGGCCCGATCACAAATCCGGCGTGATAGGCACTGAGCTTTTTCCCTTCCAGAGAATTGACGAGCAGGAGGCTGCGCAGTCCGACATTGGAGGTCTTTTCCGCCCGGGCCAGTCCCTCCCGGACCAGAATGCGGTTTTCATCCTTCAGCGGCATGACATCACAGACCGTCGCAAGCGCGCAGAAGGGCAGGAATTCCTCCAGGACCTCCGGTCTCGCTGCCGGGGCCAGCTCCTGCAGCAGCAGGTCAGCCAGCTTCCAGGCGACGACCGCTCCACAGATCTCGGGAAAAGGATACTCCATTTTTCCCGTGCGGGGGTCCCGCACCTTGGGATCCACCACGGCATCCGCGGGAGGCAGCAGGTACCTGCGGCCTTCTGTCCCGGACACCGCCCCCGGCTCTCCTGCCATGGCCGCATCCGCTCCGGCTGTTTCCGCGCCCGGCTCTTCTGTCCAGGCTGTATCTGCTCCGGCCGGATCCGCCCCCGGCTCTTCTGTCCCGGCCGTTCCTGCCCCGTCTGTAAATGCTTCTGACTTTCCTCTTGTCGTCTCCTTCGTTTCGAAGGGCACCTCATGGTGGTCTGTCACGATCACGCACAGGCCGGCATCCTTCGCCGCCCGCACAGCGTCTGCTGCCGCGATCCCGTTGTCACAGGTCAGGATGACACCGATCCCGTCCTGCGCTGCATCTTCCGCCATCTGCGGATTCATCCCGTACCCGTCTTTGATCCGGTCCGGAAGGACGACATCCGCCTGTGCCCCGCACTCCCCGAGCGCCCGCATCAGGATAAAGGAGGCACAGATCCCGTCGACATCATAATCCCCGATGACCCGTACCGGCACGCCTTCCCTGATCTTCCCGGCAAGGATCCGGACTGCCTTTTCCATGTCAGGCAGAAGCCGCGGATCATGGAGATCCCCGAGGGTCCCCCGCAGGAACCGTCTGGTGTTTTCGATCCCGATCACATCCCGGTTGCGGATCACCCTGGCAAGCACCTGAGAGATCCCGCAGGCCTGCGCGACCGCCCGGAAGTCTTCTCTTTTTGTATATACCATCCACTTTGCCATGCTGTGTCCTCCGAACGGGTGCAGACCAGGGTACCCCACGCGGTAAAAAAACACCCAACGGGGGGGATCCCCCGAACAGGTGCAGGCCGGGGCCTGCAGGCGAAACCCATTCCCGCTGAAAAATGCGTAAAACAGGGAGGATTCAACTGCATCCTCCCTGCCTGTATGGTCATTTTCGTTATTGTTCAGCCCCTCAGGAGGGCGTGAGCAGTAACTCATTTTCCGGGCTTTGCCCTGCATCGCAGCCCATGCGCGCCGGACAACCCTTCAACAAAAACCAACTGCCAAAAACAGCTTTGGCGCCTGCAGCCGCACAGGCCGCAAAAATCACACTGTGATCTTGGCCTTGTTTCTGGCCTCCTCCTCCTTGCGGCGGCGCTCTCTGCGCTCCTTCTTGGAGAGGTTCGAGTAGTCATCCTTCTTCTTTTTGGATCCCTGGCTGCCGGAGCCTTCTCCGGACCCGCTCTTCCCCTGCTTCTTTGTATTCATACCTGCCTGTGCCGCGTCATCCGATTTTCTGCGCAGCAGGTACCAGATGGAACCGGCCAGGCAGACGGAAGAATAGGCGCCGCAGATGATGCCTACCATGATCGGCAGAGCGAATTCCCTGACACTGGAGACGCCGAAAATGAACAGCGCGAGCACCATGAAGAAGGTCGTCAGGGAGGTAAAGAGGCTTCGGGAAAGTGTATCGGTGACAGCTGTATCGACGACCGCCGAAAGCTCCTCGCCGCGCCTTCTCTGCCGCAGGTTTTCGCGCACGCGGTCAAAGATAACGATCGTGGCGTTGATCGAATAACCGACGATCGTCAGCATGCAGGCGATGAAGGTGCTGCCGACACTGACTCTGGCAAACGCATAGAAGGCCAGCACGACCAGGACATCGTGCGCAAGGCAGATGACCGAGGAGGCGCCGAAGCGCAGATCCTTAAACCGGAACCAGATGTAGAGAAGCATCAGGACCAGGGCCACTGCGACTGCGATCAGGGCATCCCGCTTCATCTCACTGCTGATCGTGGAGCTGATCGTCTCGGATGTGATGCTGTCCTTGTCCACGCCGAACTTCTCCACCAGACGGTTGGAAAGCTCCGTGCTCGTATCTTCATCGAGGACGACGGATTTAAAGATCACTTCGTTGCCGCCGGCCACCTTCTGGACCTGCACATTGTTGTCGCCCGTCACCTCGGTGAAAACGGGGACGACCGTGCTGTCGATCTCCTCCAGGCTCATGTCTTCCTTGAAGCTGACATTCGTGGATGTACCGCCGACGAAGTCCAGGCTGTAATTAAGGGCACTGCCCTGCCGCCCCTGGTAGATGCCCATGGCGACAAAACCGGACAGAATCAGGGCGATGGAAATGGCAAAAAAGATTTTCCTGCGCTCCACGAACGCGATCGGATCACGCTTTCGTCCGATTCCGTAGAGCTTTTTGTCCGTCAGGCCCAGTCCGTAGAAGATATTCATCAGGAAACGGGTCACGAACAGGGCTGTGAACATGGACAGAACAATACCGATCGCCAGCGTGATGGCAAAGCCCTTGACCGTGCCGGATCCCAGAAAACCGAGTACTGCCGCGGCGATCAGGGTGGTCACGTTGCCGTCAATGATGGCGGACAAGGCCTTGTGATAGCCGTTGTTGATCGCTGTTTTCACACCGATGCCGGTCGCGAGTTCCTCGCGGACACGGGCGAAAATGATGACGTTGGCGTCGACCGCCATACCCACGGAAAGCAGGATACCTGCGATACCGGGAAGCGTCAGCGTGATATCAAAACCGTTCAGCACCAGGGCCATCATCAGAATATAGATGCACAGGGCCAGAACAGCTGCAAAGCCGGGCAGCAGATAGACCACGATCATGAAGAGGGCGACCAGGCCGAAGCCGACCGCGCCCGCGAACTTACTGGTCCGGATCGCATCCTGTCCAAGCTGGGCGCCGACGATCTGGGAGCGCAGGCGCTCCAGTTCCACCTTCAGACCGCCGATTCGTATCGTGGAGGCGAGATTCTGCGCCGACTCAATGCTCTCCTCACCGGTGATGATGGCGCGGCCGTCCGTGATGGCCGCCTGTACATTGGGTACGCTGATAAAATGCCCGTCGTAATAGATACCGATGGATTCGTTCGCCGCATAAGCCTTTGTCGTCGCATCCGCAAAGGCCTTTTTACCCTCATCATTAAAGGTCAGAGAGACGACGATCTGCTGGTTTCCCATGTCATCCGACTGGTAACCCGCCTTCGCCTCCGTGACCTGTGTACCGTCGACGACGATATCCCCGTCCTTCTGGATCTGATCAAATTCCTTTGTCAGTACATATTCGACAGTACCTTCCTCGGTGACCCCCAGCTGGTAGTTCTGGTTGCCCGCATCATCTGTCTGCCGGATAAAATACAGGGAACCGGGACGGCCGAGCTCCTCCAGGATCTTGTTCGTCTCCGCAACACCGGAGATACCCGGAATCTCGATATTGATCCGGTCTGTTCCCTCCGTATAGACCTGCGCCTCCGTGCTGTACTCGTCAACACGCTGCTGCAGCTTATAGGTGGTATCACTTAGATCCTCCTGGGTAGGAGGCTCCTCACCCACAGCCTGGTAGGTGATACTCGCGCCGCCTGCCAGATCCAGGCCCTTTTTGATATTGTGATACGATCCCCTGTGTCCTGCGCCATATCCGATCAGCACTGTATAGGCCATCAGCCCTGTGATGGCCGCCACAAGCAAAAGGGAGATGACTGCTCTCGATTTCTTCATTTTCTCTGCGTCTCCTCCTGCTTCCGGAGCGTCCGCTCCGGGTTTGTATGGTTGCCGTGCCCGCCTGCAGATCATGCCCGGGAGTCTTCTCCCGGGGGCGGGTAACTTCTATAAAAATAGATATAAACAAATGTGCCCTGCAGCCCGGAAAATTCGCTGAAAGCCCCTTCCCAAAATGCAGACACTGTGCCATTATAGCACCAGGCACACAGAATTGTAAAATATTTTTCATGCGGAAAAATGTATTTTACATGAAGCGGCATGGACCGCAGCAACCGTTTTTTACGGGCATTCCTGGAAGGCATGCCGCAATGAACTGCTCAGGTACAGACAAATGAAAACAACACTGCTCATGGCAAAGGTGCCGTCTGCGCACGATCAGACCGCAGAGGTCCGGCGCCGGAAGACTGCCGAGGTCCGGCGCCGTCTCCTGCAGACAGGGATGCGGGAGGCAGGAATCCCCATTGACCCGGCAGACGGGATCATTCGGTCTCCGGACGGAAAGCCCCGGCTTTCCGGGTATCCGGACTTCCATTTTAGCCTGTCCCATTCCGGGGGCTACATCGCCTGTATCTTCTCAGGGGATGAGATCGGGTTGGACCTGCAGGAACACCGGCAGCCTGCCGGCAGTACCGGGAGCTGCCTGCGTATCGCCCGCCGTTTTTTCACAGCACAGGAATATGCCGCTCTGCAGGCCCTGCAGGCGCAGCAGACACCGGAGTCGGAATCCGGCGGAAACAGTTCCCTGCAAAAAGATCCGGTCACGAGACTGTTCTACCATCTCTGGACCATCAAGGAGGCCTATCTGAAATACATCGGCTGCGGCCTCCGGGGAAATATGGCCGGCTTTTATCCGCTCCCCCTGCCGGACCCGCAGTTTCCCGTCCAGGGGTTTCGCGGGAAAATCGAAGTCTTTGAAGACAAAGCGTGCAATACAGACAATGTGCTCTTCCATCCGGCAGCCTATGCCCTGCTGCCCGCCCCGGAGGGATACAGCATGGCTGTCTGTGCAAAAAAGCTACCCGCCGGGATCTGCATACGGTCTGTCTGAAAACCATACTGAAAATCAAGACCCGCCTGTACGTCCTGCGCACGTATTCCACGGCTGAAGTCACGGATTTTGCACGATGAAGATTCGTGTGTTTCCGGCGTGGAAACCGAACCTGTATCTTCCTAATACATGTCTTGCAATTTCATATGCAATCATGTATTCTATTCGTTGCGCAGTTTTTAACTAATTATTCCCCTGTTTAACCCCCTGTGAGGTAAAAAATATGATTGCAGCTAACGGCGTGACCCTCCGCTTGGGCAAAAGAGCTCTGTTTGAAGATGTATCGATCAAATTTACGGAAGGAAACTGCTACGGGATCATCGGCGCGAACGGTGCCGGCAAATCCACATTCCTGCGTATCCTTTCCGGTCAGCTCGAGACGACCAACGGAAACGTCACGATCACGGAGGGACAGCGCCTGTCCTTCCTGGAACAGGACCACAATAAATACGACAACCAGGTCGTCCTTGATACGGTCATTCAGGGAAATCCCCGTCTCTTCGAGATCCGGGCGGAGAAGGACGCCCTGTACGCAAAAGAGGATTTTTCCGACGAGGACGGCATCCGGGCCAGTGAACTGGAAACGGAGTTTGCCGAGATGGACGGCTGGGAAGCGGAGTCAAACGCAGAGACCCTCCTGAACGGCCTCGGGATCGAGACGGAGCTCCACGGATATCTGATGCGCGAGATCACCGGTGCCCAGAAGGTCAAGGTACTGCTCGCCCGCGCCCTGTTCGGCAATCCGGACGTGTTGCTCCTCGACGAGCCGACCAACCATCTGGATCTGGACGCCATCAACTGGCTGGAGGAATTCCTCATCAACTTCCCCAACACCGTCATCGTCGTCTCCCACGACCGCTATTTCCTGAACAAGGTCTGCACCTACATCGCGGACATCGATTACGGGAAGATCACCCTCTACGCGGGCAACTACGATTTCTGGTATGAGTCCTCGCGCCTTCTGATCCGCCAGATGAAAGAGGCGAATAAGAAGAAAGAAGAGAAGATCAAGGAGCTGAAGGAATTCATCTCCCGCTTCTCCGCCAACGCCTCCAAGTCCAAACAGGCGACCAGCCGCAAGCGCGCCCTCGAGAAGATCCAGCTCGATGAGATCAAGCCCTCGAGCCGCAAGTACCCCTATATCGACTTCCGCCCCGACCGCGAGATCGGCAACGAAGTCCTGACCGTGAACGGGATCTCCAAGACCATCAACGGCGTGAAGGTGCTCAACAACGTCTCCTTCGTCATGGGGCACGACGACAAGATCGCTTTCGTCGGCAGCCAGGAGCTGGCCAAGACCGCCCTCTTTGAGATCCTCACCGGAAATATGGAACCCGACGAGGGCACCTACAAGTGGGGCCTCACGACGAGCCAGGCCTATTTCTGCAAAGACAATACGCGTGAATTTGATTCAAGTCTCACGATTACCGAGTGGCTCACCGGCTACTCTCCCATCAAGGATGTCACCTACGTCCGCGGCTTCCTGGGCCGCATGCTCTTTGCGGGCGAGGACGGCGTCAAGCACGTGAACATCCTCTCAGGCGGAGAAAAGGTCCGCTGCCAGCTCTCCAAGATGATGATCAGCGGCGCCAACTGCCTGATCTTCGACGAGCCCACGAACCACCTCGACATGGAATCCATTTCCGCCCTCAACGAAGGCATGATGCGGTTCCCCGGGGTCGAGCTCTTTGCCTGCCGCGACCACCAGGTCGTGCAGACCACCGCGAACCGCATTATCGAGATCCTTCCCGACGGCTCCATCATCGACAAGGTCTCCACCTATGACGATTACCTCGAGAGCAATGCCGAGGCCAGAAAGCGTACGGTCTACATCGCGGCGAGGGAGGAAGACAGCAACTGATCCTTCAGAGAACACTTCGCCCCGCAGAGCACAGAGCACACGCAGGGCACAGTGACCGTCACTTCGCAGTATCAATCTGTCAAAACCACAGCTGAATAGCAGCTTAATACAGCTTAATAGTAGAAGAAAAGCCGGAAAGGGGCTGACGCAGTACAGAGCAGTGCGTCAGCCCCTTTTTCGGTGCTCACTCCTTCCGCTCCGCGGGAATGAAGACCCGTTCTCCCCGCGGCAACGCGGCTGTCCTGGCCTGCTTTACCGCCTCATCTCCGAGGATGCGCTGGGAATC
>JAFWDM010000069.1 GCA_017513005.1 Lachnospiraceae bacterium | reverse complement strand
ATGTTGAAGCCTGTGCAGGTGTCCATCATGAACCGGATGTTCTGACGCAGAGCGCCTCCGGAGGAGCCTTCCCGGCTGTGGTGAAAGCGTGGAAGCCGGATGTTGTCTGCGGAGTGAGATGGGATGGCTTCTGCGCAGTCAATGATCTGGCTTATGATGAAGATGGGGTAAGGGCATTCTCAAAGTCAAAGTACATTCTGAGCGATACAAACGGGGTGTATCAGCGGACGGCGGAAGAAGTAAAAAAAGGGAAAAGAGTTCTGTTTTCGGGGACTCCGTGTCAGGTTGCGGCCTGCCGCAATATTGTCGGAGACCATGAAAATCTGCTGCTGATCGATATTGTCTGCCATGGTGCACCGAGCCAGATGCTGCTGGAGAAGCATTTGGAGGAACTTGAGAAGAGCAGCGGGAAAAAGATCATCAGCTGGACCTTTCGCGATAAGACCCCCGTCAGGGGCCGGATCAGCACCCGGTCTGCCCGGGTCGACTTTGACGACGGATCCTGGAGACATTTTGAAATCAGGGAAGACGCCTATCTGCAGCTGTATTATGCGCGTGTTGCCTACCGGGAATCCTGCGGAAGGTGCCCGTTTGCAAAGCCGGAGAGAGTATCGGATCTCACGGTGTGCGATGCGCATCATATTGAGGAACTCTATCCTGATTGGAGCATAGAAACGGGAGCATCGACGATCCTGTTCCACACGGAAAAGGGGATGAGCCTGCTTCCGGATATCAAAGATCTGATGGACCTCAGAGAGATAGAGTATGACTGGGCGGTCGAACATAATGAGCAGCTTGCACGTCCGACAACGATTCATCCCGGGACAGATGCGTTTTTCCGGATGATCGATGGGGGTGAGAGCTTCGGCAAAGCGGTCTCAGTGGTCACACGCAAGAGCTTTATGTCACGGGCAGGCGGAAAGATGAAGAGGATCATGAACAGGTAGAGTCCGTTTCTCGCAGATCCGGCACAGCGCATCCCGAAGGATTCGCTGTGTTTTGCAAGTTACTGAACGGGTAAGGCGATGAAAGATCGATAACAAACGAAAAGAAGTACCTGGCTTCTGCATCAGCAGCCGCCGGGTACTTCTTTTTTCAGTTTTCAGGATTCTCTTTCTGCTTCTTTACGCTTCTTATCTCTTAGTCCCCGTTTTTTTGGAATCTTCTTCCGGCTTCGGCAGTCTTCCGTAGGTCCTGGCCAGCTCATAGATGCTGTGCGCCAGTTCATGGGACAAAAGGCTCGGCGTGACGCGCCACTGCCAGTTGCCCTGGGCGGTGCCGGGCGTGTTGAGACGGGCCTCTGCGCCCTTTACGAGATAGTCCTGGATTGGAATGATGCAGAGGTCGCAGACACTGCGGTAAGCCTCCCGGATGAAGTCCCAGGTGAATGCGCCGTAGTCCGTGTACTCGGAGTAGATGAAGCGGCGCGCGAAATCGCGGTCGTGGTCACTGCAGGTCTCGATCCAGTCGCGGGTCGTGGTATTGTCATGCGTGCCTGTATAGACCACGGCATTTTTCACATGGTTATAGGACAGGTAGTAGCTGGACTCACTCGGGTCAAAGGCAAACTGCAGGACTTTCATCCCGGGATACCCGGTGCCGGCGAGGAGTTTTTCCGTGGCGGGTGTGATGTTGCCCAGGTCCTCCGCGATGATCGCCACATCGCCGAGCTCTTTTTTCACAGCCCGGAAAAAGTCGATGCCGGGTCCCTTGACGACCTTGCCGTGCTCCGCCGTCTCATCCCCGTAGGGCACTTCGTAGTATTCGGCAAATCCGTTGAAGTGGTCGATGCGGATCACGTCATAGAACTCGTAATTGCGCTCGATCCGCTGGATCCACCAGTCGTAGCCTCCCTTTTTCATCTTCTTCCAGTCGTAGACCGGATTGCCCCAGAGCTGGCCGGTGGGGGAGAAAGCGTCGGGCGGGCAGCCCGCGACTACGACAGGCACCAGATCCTTGTCGAAGCGGAAGATATCCGCGTGGGCCCAGGTCGCCGCACTGTCCATGGCCACATAGAAGGGGATATCTCCGATGATCCTGATCCCCTGCTCCTTTGCGTAGGCATGGAGCTTTTTCCACTGGCGGTCAAACTCAAACTGCAGGAAGCGGTAGAAATCGATGTCGTCCGAGAGCTCCTTCGCGGCAGCCTCCAGCGCGCTCTTTTTGCGCAGGCGGTCTCCGTCCTCCCAGTCCATCCAGGATTTTCCCTCATATTTTTTCTTGAGCGCCATGTAGAGGGCATAGTCAAAGAGCCAGTAGTGTTCCTTTTCGAGATACTCCTGGTACTCGGCGTGGTACTCACTGTGGCCGGGATCGTTTTCCAGGGTGCGGAAGCGGTCAAACGCGATCCGGAGTACTTCGTAGCGGTTATTGTAAAGAGCCCCGTAGTCCACTTTTTCGGGGTCGCTCCCGAAGTCGAAGCGGTTCACCTCATCCCAGGTCAAAAGGCCCTCTTCGATCAGTTTTTCCAGATCGATAAAGTAGGGATTTCCCGCAAACGAAGAGACTGACTGGTAGGGGGAATCCCCGAATCCGGTCTGGCAGAGCGGCAGCACCTGCCAGTAGGACTGTCCCGCCTCTTTCAGGAAATCGATAAATGCATAAGCCTCTCCGGAAAAACTCCCGATCCCGAATTTCGAGGGGAGGGAGGAGACAGGATAAAGGATTCCGCTTTCTCTGTTCATAGTCATATTTCCTTTCCGTGTAAAAATGGTCAAATCGTTACAGTACAGACCCGCCTGAAGCCTCGAGGTATTTTTATATTGTCTTCAGGATTCGCTTGCGCGTCTTGTGCCCCGCTATTCCGCCGGCATGACGGGAACGGTCCTCCAGAACCACCCGGGCGCATAGATGTAGGGATAGATCTGGTTGTTTCCCTGCACGACATTCTGGTAATACCACAGGGCGCACAGGTACAGGACCAGGGCCGCCGCGACGAGCGCGCGGTTGTCCCTGCGGAGGATGCGGACCAGACGGGGATAGGCGAGGAACCGGTAATACCCGAAATAATAGCTGATCCGGTACAGGGCCGGGCGGACGCTGCGCAGCTGCACGGTGCAGATCTCCAGAAGCAGCATGATCACGACGAACATGCCGGTCACGGCAGATATACCGGATGCGCTCCCGCCGTTCCCTTCCTCCCCCCCGGTCTCCTCCTGCCCGAATCCACAGAACCGGTCGTAATAAAAGAGCACCGGCAGCAGAAAGGGCAGCCGCAGGATCGTGGGATTAAAGGCAAAAGCCACCCCCTTCGCTATATACCTGGAGAACTTTGCCGGCAGAAATCCCATGCGGAGGATGCTCCCGAGCAGGGGACTGTAGAGCAGGATCACGCCCATGCATCCGATGATGAAGAAAAACTGGATCCAGCGCGGCGGAAGCTTTTCCAGGACGAGGTAGAGCACAGGAAGGGCAAGGGCGAGTACGCCGGTGACATGAAAGAGGACTGCCACTACCTGGAAAAACGCAAACCACAGGTATTTTTTTTCCAGAAAAAACGGAAAGCTGCAAAAGACGACTGCGAGAGCCAGGCACTGCCGCATGGTATTCAGCGTATCTCCGTAGAAGAGAAGCAGAAAGCAGGCCCATCCCAGTGTGACGGAGCACCACCGGCGGTAGTAATAAAGCCCCCACATCGTACATCCGCAGATGATCAGCGCTGTGAAAAAATAAAACCAGTGGGGATTATTGGTGAACCGGGCAACGATCCAGGCGAGAGCTTTGTACATGGGTTCGATCTCCCGCCTCCGCCGCAGAAACGGCAGGAGCTTTCCGGCTGTGCACGCCGCATTGAAGATATAGTTCCCGTAGGTCGCAATGTCCGTTCCCACAGTGTAGTCACGGGCGCCTGCCAGAATGACAGGGCAAAGGACAGCTGCTCCGAACAGGAGCAAGGCAGCTCTGCGGCTGAAGCGGAGCATCCGCTCTCCCGCTCCGCATATGAGTATGGAAATGAGAAAAATCACAAAATAGGGAGCCACGCAAATTCTCCTCAGTACTCCTGTCCATGATCACGCCGGCGTCCGCCGTTTTTTCACTCTTTTTTGGCATCCGATGCCCTGTACATGAGATAAAACACCCATTTGCCTGCTAAAAGGGCGCGGAGCTTGAGCTTATCCACCTTCCGGACTTCCTTCGAGCGAAGAAATTCCCTGCGGTAGGAACGCACAGTGGCGATGATCCTTTTCTGCTGGTCCGGAAACAGCCGGTAGTCCGTCTCCAGAAGATCACTCAGAAAGCGCATATAGGTCACGACCTGCAGGCGCACTGCCGCCTCCCTGAGCTCCGGATATTTTTCCGAGACCATCTGTGTCACGCGTTCGGACGTATCCAGCAGGGTCAGGTTCCTCTCCGTGATCCGGGCATGCATGATGGAGCCCTCCTGCATGCGGTAGAAATACAGGGCATCCGTTACGGCTGCCGCCTTTCCGACCCCGAGCATCACATCGTAGATAACGGCATAGTCCTCATATAGAAGGCCCGCCGGATAGCGGAGCTTCTCCCACAGTTCCCGTCGAAAGAGCTTCCCCCAGGCCTGGTGGCCGAACCCCTGGTTCAGGAGCATACGGCGCAGAGCCTCCCGGGTGTCGAGAGATTCAATGGCGAAGGTGCGGCGCTCCCTCGGAACCTCCTCCGAAGAAAATCTGAGGAAGTCCCCCACAGCCACATCCGCGCGTGTGCGGACGCAGGCGGTCCAGAGATGGGCGAGGGCGACCGGAGAGAGCGCATCATCGCTGTCCAGAAAGTAGAGGTAGGTCCCCGTGCTCGCGTCGATCCCTGTATTGCGCGCCGCCGAGAGACCGCCGTTCTCCTGGTGGATCACGCGCACGCGCGGATCCTCCATAGCCAGTGCATCACATAGCTCTCCGCTGCCGTCCGTCGATCCGTCATCCACCAGAATGATCTCCAGGTTCCTGAAGGTCTGTGCGAATACGCTGTCCATACAGGCCCGCAAAAAGGGCCTGACATTATAGACCGGAATGATAACAGAGATCAGGTCTTCCAGGTTCTCCGGGTTCTTCATCCTTCTCCTCTCCTCTATCTTCGGTCTCTTTCATCCTCGGTCTCTTTCATCCTGTGTCTCTTTCATCCGCTCCTCTGTTCCGGCGGCATTCTGTCCCGGAAATACCTGACATACAGAGACTTCCATCCCGGAGCACCTACCCCGGGGCACCCGTCACTTTTTCCCCGCTTTGCGCAGAGCCGTCAGGCTGCGCAAAGCAGCCCGTACCCGCCTTCTGAAGACGAACAGCAATACCGCCGCGACCAGGAGCATCCCGTACCGCAGGATCCTGGACCGGTAGGTAAAAAGCAGCAGGAAGCCGCAGACTGTGAAGGCGGCAGCCATCAGCCAGTAGGCTCTCGCCGGGAAAGGCCGCTCCCCGTGCAGATACTCGTCACACACCCTGTTCATCATCAGGTAATGGCCGGCCGCATAGACCAGGTAGCAGAACAGAGTCGTATATCCTGCGGCATAGTAGCCATATCTTTGGATAAAAATATAGTTTGTAATGATATTCAGCAGCGCGCCGCTGACGCTGGCCGCCATGATAAAGAAGGTCTTTTCAAAATAGAATTCGAACTTGGCGAAGAGGTCGTAGCTGAACATGAAAAAGACACTCATGGAGACCGGAGGGATCACATAGATGGCATCATAGTAAGCGGCCGGCGCAAAAACGGCCACGGCTTCCGGCGCGAGCAGCATGAGCAGGAGATTGGCTCCGGCGATCAGGCCGAGCGCCAGAAAAGCCACCTGCGAGACCTCCCCGGCCCGGTCCGCCTTGATCTTCTGATAGATCCAGGGACTCAGGGTCTGGGAGAGGGCCGTGTTAAAAAGGGTCATGATCAGGGAGAGCTGGTAGGCCAGACTGTAGATCCCCGCCTGACTCCCGCCGGCCATATCCCGGATCATGATCCTGTCCGCGCTCGAGAGCACTGTCTGGGACAGGTAGTGGGGGATGAGCGGCAGATTGAACATGAGGGCATAGCGCCAGATCTTTGCGCTGTAAAAGACCCTTCCCCGCGCCATCTGGACAAAAAAGAGCCCGGTATAGGCCACGATCTCCACCAGTGCCAGTCCCAGGATCCTCGCCGTCACCTTGTCGTGTGCATGCAGCACAAAAAAGATGCCCACGGCCGGTTTTGCTGCGGACACCAGCAGGGTCAGGAGCACGAGCCGCCTGTAGCTGTAGGTCACACGCTGCTCTGCCGCCCAGAAATTGAACACTGCAGTTGCCCAGATCATGACCAGCATGGCCAGCATCTGGACGGTGGTCAGGGAAAACCGGCTGTTCCAGAATCCGCGAAACAAAAGGTAGATCCCCGTCCAGGCGAGACACAGCGTCAGAGTCAGCCCCTGCAGGCTGGAGGAATAGACCTTCCTCTCGTCCTCAAACTTCACCAGCCCCTGTGTGTACACACCGTAAAACAGATTCAGCGTGACAAAGATCGTGATGATCGAGAGCCAGGAATTGAATGCATTATATTGCCCGTACTCATCCGTGGTCAGGAGTCTGGTAAAGATCGGCGTCGTCAGGGAGGAGATCCCCTTCTGCAGAAACGAACAGATCAAAAACCAGAAGGAAGCCCGGACCTGTACGGACATGGTACGGTATTTCTGAAAGACTTTATTCATAGTGAAAGTATGTTTTTACATGTGTCCCTTCTGCCATTTTCTGGCGCGTCCCATGACGTCCAGAGCCCGGAACTGCCTCGTCCGGATCAGAAACAGAACGAACCGCCGCTGCCTGGAAAGTCCGCGCAGGTTTTTTGTGCGCAGCGCCTTTTCCACGATGGGCTGGCGCAGGTAGGCGGCATACCCCCTCTTTTTTTCTGAAAAGGGTGCCGGGTTGTCCGGATTAAAATAGCCGCTGATCGCAGTCGTGATGATCACATAGAGGAGGCGGTTGTCAAACCAGGGCAGGAGCCTGTCCCGGTTCTCACTCTCTTCGATCAGGTCCCGGATCTTTTCGAAGCACCGGATCACATAGGCGTGGTTTTCCTCGCTGTGCGACGAAGAGATCGACTCCTCGTTATATATGTAATGGTAAAAAGGCCGGTTCAGGAAGAGAGCGCTCCGGATCTTTTCAAAAAGCCGGATATTGAATTCCAGCCCTTCCGCGCCCTGCCGCAGGGCTTCGTCGTGCAGGATCTGATGATCCTCCAGGATACTCCTCCGGATCAGCTTGGAGTAGGCGACCGCGATATTTCCGTTGTAGACCAGAAGCTGCTGCTGCAGCCATCTGCACTCTTTCTCCCTGTACACTTTGCCGCCGGATGCATAGTCCCGCAGATAAAAATGATAGGGCTGGGAGGAGTGTCCATACTCCCGTACGATCCCGCACATGACGAGGTCGACATTCTCGCGCTCTCCCGCTTCCAGCATCGTCCGGCACATGTCCGCGTCGATCCAGTCGTCCCCGTCGACGAACATGACCCAGTTCCCCCGTGCGGCAAGAAAACCGGCATTGCGGGCACTGCAGAGTCCTCCGTTCTCCTTGTGGATCACACGGATCCTGCTGTCCTGTCCCGCATATTCGTCACAGATCCCGCCGCATTCGTCCGGAGATCCATCATCTATGAGAAGGATCTCGATCTCCTGCAACGTCTGTGCCATACAGCTCTCGATGCACTTGCGCAGATAGACTTCCGGGACCTTGTAGACCGGCACGATCATGCTCACCTGCGGTGCGGGGGATCCCCCCCTGTGTTCTGCTCCGGACCCTGTCATGTTCATTCTCCCTCAGATAGTTTCCAAAAGGTGCCTATTCATCCTCCATTCCCGGAAATACAGCTTCGGGAATCACCTTCGGCGGCCCGGTGAACAGCCTCTCGCCGGAGAAGGCGAGCAGGGGGAACACGTTGTAGTAATACTCCATCAGGTGATGTTCCATCACACAGGAGACCGCCACCAGAGCCAGCAGGAAGACCAGCCCGTAATGTTTATACGCAAAGCAGCGCAGCTGGGCGTAGGAAAGCAGCAAAAGGATCAGAAGAAACAGCAGCACACCGCCGACCACAAAGAGACGGATGTAGGAACAGTCGATAAAAAAGTACTCGTCCCAGCCGGGCAGGTTCTGCGTTCTGCCGCCGAAACCATGCTCCTCGATCTTTGATCCGAACAGAGAAAAAGGATGCTCCCGCAGAGCCTCCTGGTTCATTTCCAGCCGGCGGATCAGAGAGTATTGCAGCTTTTTCCGAAGTTCCCGGTCGTTTCTGTCAAATCCCAGCGTGATAATAAAGGACACGAGGGCGCAGAGCATATAGGAAAAGCTCACCACTGCGGCTCCTGCGCGCAGTGCACGGGACGCCTGCATGCGTTTATGGAACCGCCCGGTCAGTCTGTAGACCAGAAGACCTGCCAGCAGCAGAAAACCGCAGGCGACATCCGACTGGGCCTTTGTCATCATCATGATCGCACATGCGAGGAGAAGCGCCACATATTCCACCGGTCCCAGGGACTTTAGCCGCAGCATCACATACATGATCATCAGCATCAGTATATGCGCCGCGCAGTCTGTGCAGTAGATGATCCCGAACGAGTGCCTCCCGCCCTCATAGACCAGGTCCTCGATGATTCCCAGCTGGGAAGCCGCGAAGGCTCCGGCCATCATCAGAGTCCCGATCGTAAAGGCAATGGACAAAAGGACTTTGAAGGAGCGCCCGGTCATCCCGACGATCAGTACACAGAGGACAAAATACTCATATTTTCCCGCGCCCGCCTTCCAGTGCAGGAACCCTGCCAGAAGAAGGACAGCTTCGAAGACTGCCTGCCGCACGCTTTCCTGCATAAGGACCGCGATCACACCGCAGATCACCGCGTTGATCACGGCAAAATGATACAGCCCCTCCATACGAAGTTCAAACGCGTCGGAAAAGCCCTTTTTGAACATCGTGGTATTGACAAACTCCCACCAGAAACAGAACGTGAAGGACAGAAAAAACAGGACATCTGTCGCGGCGGTCACCACGCCCTTCACGGAACCGGAGAAAAAGCCCTCTCCCAGCCATCGCTCAAAAGCTTCCCTCATATTTTTCTCCAAGATATTTTGCCTTCAGGAAAGAGGCAGCCTTTTTGTACCACATGATCTTTTCCGTATACACCGTAGAGAGCTCACAGATCCGCTTTGCGGGGATACGGGCTGTCGCGATCTGGCGGTCCAGCCAGACATTCAGAATGATCTCGCTGACCCTGCCGAAATACCGTCCCTGGTAAAAGGACATCTCCTTGTTCCCGATCTTCTCGGAAAGGGCAAAGAGGATATCAAAGAGCCAGGTGCAGTATCTGTCCGCCAGATCCTTGCGCATGATCATCATATTGAACATGTATCCATACCTGCGCCGCATGATCCTGTCGAAGGAAGGCAGGTATTCCGGGCACCTTTGCGCGATCACTTCCCTTGTGGCGTCCAGATGCTCTGCATAGTGGGTATGGGCGTAGTGGGAATACAGCGTCTCGATGAAGTACCGCCGTTTTTTCGGGACAAATACCCAGTACTGCCCGAGCAGCGGACGGAGCTGCGCACCGGTCAGAATGTTCCTGAACGGATCCCGGCTTATTCTGTGCAGACAGAAATGTCTCCTGTAGTGCACCAGCCCGATGTAGTCTGCCTTCACATTTTTCCAGCCCCAGTACAGACCGGTCAGCTCACAGTATCCGGGATTCAGTTCGGAAATATTCTCCCCTGTGTTGTCCTTGGTCCATCCCAGGTCGAGCGGCCGGCCGTCCTCGTCGAACTTACCCTCCGCGCCGACATGCAGCGGCAGATAGATGCTGTCTGCCGGCATTTTATATTTTTTATGTGAAGCAACCAGGATTTTTACGATCGGTGTCCCCATTCGTCTTCCCTTTCATTCGATTTACGCAGCCATGCAGATCTGTATCCGCTTCATCCGCCAGAGCCGCCCTGAGGTAATCCCAGGAATACTCTCTGAGCCTGTCGATCCTGGCGTGTACCGTCTGATAATCGATCATCCTTTCGAGGCAGGGGGAGATCTCCTCCTCTCCTGTCAGGAGCCGGTCTTCAAGTCCGCACTGGGCGAGCAGCGTGTCCAACCGGCTGTTCGTCGACTGCCTCGTATCGCGGCTGTAGCGGCGGAACGTAAAGAATCTTTTTCTGTATGACATGGAAAAAGCCGTGCAGTGATAAGAGTCTGTCAGGACCCAGGCCGCGTGCCGGATCAGGTTGAGAAATCCGGAAGGCCCGATGTCCCACGGCGTTTCATCCGCGTATTCCTCGTCACTTTTTACGTATTCATCCACGTGTGTGAGTGCCACGATCCGGCACCCCGTCTCCTCTGCGAGCTTCCGGGCGAAAGCGCGGTGCCCGGGATTGCTGCCCAGAAAATAGCAGAAAATGTAGTCACCGGAAAACAGGGGCTCCTCCTCCTGGACCGCCAGCCACTCCTGTGCGGTAAACAGGATCGTGGGGTCCGCGACGACGGGGACCCTGCGCCCGGTGAGCCTGGCGACGATCTTCTGTCCGGCGCGTTCCCGCACGGAGATGTGCCGGATCCCGGGGAGGAACTTCATGGCGGCCCGCTCACTTCCCCTCGGAAGGGTCTCCTGCCCGAAGCTGGTCGCATAGGCGATCGTGTTGACACTGTCCGGAACAAAACTGAGCGTATAGTAGTCCGCCGCGATGTTCGCCGGAAGCCAGAGCTGGTCACTGCCGACCAGAACGGCTTCATACTGCTCCTCACAGGCCTGTGCCAGCTCCCTGAAGGAGGAAAAGCTGTCGGAGAGCCGGAAGCGCTCCTTCCGGAACCGGGAAAAGGCCTCCAGACGGGCACGCATCATTTCCGTGTAGCTGCTGCGGGACAGCTTTCTGCGGACCCTAGCCGCCGCCATTCCCGCCTTGGACAGGAGTATATCCGAGGAAAGAGCGGCCTTTGTGAAGTAGAGGATCTTGGCATTGCGGATCCGGGGGCGCAGTCCATCGATGTTGATCGTCTCATTTTCGATCCCCAGCTTGTCCAGCGCCATCTGCGTTGCCAGGGCCTGCAGCATACTGCCGTAATTCGGCTGAAAATAGCAGGAGACAATAGCTGTCTTTTTCGTCATTTTTTCTTTTTCTTTCGTGATGGGCTGACCGGATCCTGCTTATCACTTCTGCGGAATGCATCCTCGTAGATCTCCCTGTATTTTTCCGCCATGATCCGGGTGTTGTATTTTTCCAGAATGTCTTCTCTGGCCTTCCCTGCAAGCTTCGCATATTTCGCCGGTTCCTCCAGGATCTTCCGGAGCGTGGCGACGAACTCATCCGCGCTGCTGCACACAAATCCGTTGACGCCCGACCGGATCACGTCCCTGGAGCCGATCACGTCATTGACCAGGCAAAGTTTTTCCATGTACATGGCCTCCAGCAGGGACATAGGAAGCCCTTCCCATAGAGAAGTGAGGACAAAAACGTGGGAGGACATGGAGCGCCGCAGCGCCTCCTCCCGATTCAGCCAGCCGGTCACTTCAATGTTCGGGGCAGTGATGGTATCCTTCAGCTCCCCGTCCCCGATCCACACGAAATGCACATCCGGCATCCGCAGGGCGATCTCATTGAAAAGGACCGGATTTTTCTGATAACAGATCCTGCCCAGCGTAAAGACAGTAAACCTGTCCTGCTCAAAGGTCCCGAGGGAATCCATCATCCGCTGCATCTCATCGATATTGATCCCGTTGTTGACAAACAGGGCGTTTTTCGTCAGGCGCAGCGTCTCCAGATGTTCCCCCTCGCTGCAGCTGATCGTCGTGCAGCAGCGGACGGCGGAGAGCTTCTCCACCATCCGGTAGGAAAACCGTTTCATCGCATTGTAGTTGGACATCAGGAAGCTGTATCCGTGCGGCGTATAAAACAGCGGGACCTTCCTGCCGTTGAAGGCCCAGCGCCCCAGGACGCCCGCCTTGGAGGAATGCAGGTGGATCAGATCGGGCTTCACCCTGTCCGCGATCTTCTGAAGTTCCAGAAAAGCCCCGACATCGTGCCGGGGATCGATCGAACGCTCAAAATGCCGCACACGGATCATGTGCACGCGGTCGTCAAAATATTTGCGGAAATCGTCCGGCGTCTGCCTGCGGATTCCATAGGCGACATAGATATCGTAGTACTCGGCGAGTTCATTGCACAGTCCCACCAGGAAGGTAAAAACACCGCCTCCCATCGCCTCTGCAACAAACAGGATCCTTTTCCGGTTATTGCTCATCTGTCATTCTCCATGAGGGGAATTCCCCCGTTCCCGCGCTGTACTGCCCGGGCCGGCTGCATCCGGATCGCTCCGGATGCCTAATGCAACGTCACTATTTTATATGAAGTAACCACATAGTGCAACCTGCGAAAGCCCTACTTTCTGCCGGAACGGATCCTGAAAAGCATTTTTTTCGCACCCGAATACAGGCCCGTTCGCACGAGCACATTCCGCGCCGTCCGCTCCGCCCGCACCTTCCAGTCCTCCGGAAACCACTTCTGAAACAGGGCCCTGCCGCCCAGGACCGCCGCATCCCGCATAAAGGCTTCCCGGCGGCCGGAGACCTCCACGCTGTGGAACATTTCGCGGACCCCCGCGGTCAGCGCGTCCGGCTCCACTGCGGACCAGCGCAGCGACTCCCTGATCTGTGCGAAGACCTCCCGTCCCTTCTCACTGTGCACCAGGACCCGGGTCGTCCCCCTGTCATCGTCCATCCGGGGGTCGAACTGATAGACCGTGTAGCAGTCCCAGATGGTAAAATCGCTCCTGCGGTACCGCTTTTTGAAGCGGCAGGCGTAACAGGAGGGACGATCGCACACATCCGAGAAAAAGGCGCGCAGCATCGGATCCGTATCGATCCCGTGCGCGTACAGGTCCCTTCCCTCCCCGTCCCGGACTGTCATCGTCGAATATTTATAGCCGAAATGCTTCTCCCGAAAGAGGATCGAGGCCATCCGGTCTCCGAACCGCTTCTTCTGCATCCGGACGTATTTTTCAAACACGAGCGGAGAAGGAACGGCATGACAGACGACATCGACCGTGACCAGCTTCTCGAAGATCCCGTCCCTACATTCCGGAGCTTTCCGATCCTTTTCCCCGGCCCCTTCAGTCTCCGGCCTCTGCCTGCCGCCCCTGTATTTTCCCGAGAGATAGTTCAGGAGCCCCTCGATCTGACAGGGCGTTCCGGAAAAGCACACGTACCGCCCCTGCTGCAGATATTGTCCGGCTTCTTTAAAGGCCTGCGCCGTCTCGCTCTGGACGTATTTGCTGTTCCGGAACCGCCACAGCTCCTCCTCCCTGTCCACGCCCACATGCCGGACTTTGAATCCTTCCGTGTAGGCGGCGCCGAAGACGACGCCCCCCTGCTGCAGGACATGGCGGGCAATCGCCGTAAAGGCGCCCCCTGCCGTGCTCTGCCTGCGAACCTCTTCGTCCAGGATCTGGACGATATAGCCCTCCTGGGGGAAGGGTTCATCCGCACCCGCCGCGGTTACGGGACAGTGTTTTTCGCAGAGCCCGCAGCCGATACACCGGTCCGCATCCACGCAGGGGTACAAAAATCCCTCCGCGTCCGCCTCCATCCGGATACACCCGGCCGGACAGATCTCCGCGCAGGCGCCGCAGCCGCAGCAGGCCTGTTTTTCCTCAAATGTGTTGTTTCCCGAGACAGTAATCATGAAAAATCCCCTTCCGGATAGTCGTCAGCTGATCCGCGCAGAAACCGCTCCACGCAGCGCAGAAATGTGCTCTTCTTCTGATGCCTGCGCGGCTCTCTTCAGCGCAGAAGCGGTTCCAGGTCTCTTCAGCGCAGAAGCGGTTCCAGGTCTTCTTCTCTGCCGCGCATAAAAAGTGCTGTGAGCAGAAAACCGCAGACCAGCCCGCCCACATGCGCAGCCTGATTGATGGAAGGATTCTCCCAGCCGCTGTACAGGAGATATACCGTCATTAAGGCCGCCCGGAGGATCAGACTCTTCAGCGCCCCTGCGGTCTCCCCGTTCTTTGCAAGATATGCATGCAGGATCAGGTACAGGAGCGCCCCCGTGACACCGAACACGGCTCCGCTCGCTCCGACCGAAAGACCGTAGTTTCCCGACAGCCGGTCCGCCAGTACGGACACCACATTCCCGCCGATCCCGGCGAGCAGATACAGAAGTCCGTAGCGGAGATGGCCGAGATTGCGCTCTGCGATCTCCCCGCCCGCAAACTGCACGATCATATTGTTCACCAGATGCGCCGCGTCCGCATGCAGAAAGATCGATGTCAAAAGCCGGTAATGATCCTCCCCGTTCAGGATCAGCGGAGCATAGAGTGCTCCCCTCCGGTAAAGAAAGGACGCATCTGCGCCCGTATTTTCCAATATAAGACCTGCGGCAAAGACCCCGGCGTTCAGTGCGATCAGCAGATAATTCACCAGGGGGACCGGAGCCCGCCTGCCTTCCGTTTCTGTTTCCATCATACTATCCTGTTCATATATCAGATCCGCTTTCATTCGTCACAATTCATCTCAATTCAATATACCATAACCCGGTGCCGGAAAAAAAGTATGAAATTCGCACGAAAAAGCCCGGCAACCGATACCGGAAGCCGGGCTTTTCCTTGGGATGTAATAATGCTTAGGGGGGTAATGGTTGCCAGCTTTCGCTGACAGAAGCATAGTACCACATCGCGCCCCATTGAAAAACGCACAGATTTGCCAAACTTTTAACGGATTTTGCCCCGATCTTCGTAAACATGACCGTAAAAGCTGCATGAACCCCCGCGGACATATATACCTTTACAGCTGCAGCTGCATCAGCACCCCCGCCAGCACCCCGGCCAGGTACCCGGCCAGCACATCTGAAGGATAATGGACGCCTCCGAGCACACGGATCAGGGCAGCGGCAGCGGCGATCACCAGGAGAACTCCCCCTGCCGGCGGAAAAGCCCTGAGCCAGGCCATGGCGATCACAGCAGAGGAAAATACATGGCGGCTGGGCATGGAGTGCCCCTTCGTGTCCTTCCGGATCAGCGGGCGGATATCCCAGGTCTCATAAGGTCTCGGCCGGTTGATCCGGGCCCTCACAAGGCTCAGGAGCACAAAAGACACGCCGGGGATCAGAACTGCGCGCAGAAGTTCCCCGGATGCCCCTGCGTGCAGGTGCCGCAGCAGCAGGATCGGATAGGCTCCGTACATGATCCCTGTCGCGGCCTTTCCCGCTGTGCGCAGTACAAAACAGGCCGCATCGCTTTTGCGGATGCGGCCCGTAAGCTGCTCATAGAATAACTTATAATCCATATGTCCCCTAAAAATCTTTACGCGCCCTGTGTGCCGGAGATCTCCGTTCACGCCCTATCGAGGGCGTGAACAGTGACTTTGCGCGCGGCGATTCCAATACGCTTTGCGTGCGCCGCGCGCTGTTGCACTCGGGTTTTTTCGCTGAAAATCGCTCAAAAACACCTCGAGGCTTCAGGTGAGTCTGTACAGTAACTGCCGGAGATTTCCTCACCTGCGTGCACGGGTTCCCCGATCGCTCCCGGCTGAACCTTACTGATAATAACGCGGAGTTTTCCGTTCGGATCGACGGGAATCTCATCGAGCCACTCATAGCGGATGCTAAATGCGGGATCCCGGAACATGGCCATGAGCTTCTCATCGAGATCCTGTACGATCGCGGGCTCCTGTTCTTTTGGCGTATCCGGATTGCGGACCATCATCATCGTGAGGTTTTCATAGTCCTCCTGCACGATGCGGTAGGATATGATCTCCGGGATATAATTGACGATCCCGGAAATATTGCCCCACTCGGTCACGCTCCCGTCCCGGTGATGGATGACATCGTTCATCCTGCCCTGGATTCCCTTCGCGAAGCGCAGGCCCCGCCGCATATAGCTGTCGAGCTGGTCGTAGGAGGTGTAATTGATCAGGGGCAGCTCTGTCTTGAACAGAGGGGTGATCACAGCCATCCCCCTGAGCGCAGGGCCGGACAGGTCTTCGTTATAGACATTGACGACGAACAGGTCGCTGTTCACCTGGAAATATTTTTTTCCCGGGACGCGGACGACACAGGAACCGGTCTCGCCCATCCCGTAGGCATCGATCAGACCGGGACCGAAGATCTCTGTCAGAAGGCTGATGGACGCCTCATCCAGCATCTCGCCGAACGGGGTGTAGAAGGACGGCTTCCACAGATAGATGTCATTCTCCTTGACATATTTCGCAATGCGCATCAGGAGATTTTTATGATTGTACAGATAATCCGGTTCGTAGGCGTTGATCTCATCGACCAGGGTCTGCGTATCCACCCTCTCCAGGATCGTATCGGACATATATTTGCGGCGCAGGATCCCCATCCTCTGTATGATGGAATCCTCCTCCTTCACAGGCCCGTGCAGAGAATTCGGGCGGCTCATGGTCTTTCCCGTAAAGGGATTAAAGCCCCCGTATCCCATCGTGCGGAGCCAGTTTGCGATGATCCATCCGTTTTCCATGGGAGAGAACAGGACCCGCAGAGGCCTCCCGGTGGAACCGGAAGTCGGTGAGACGTGCCAGTATTTATATTTCTCCGGGTCTCTCTGCGCCTCCTCATCCATCCAGTCGCGCAGCTCATCCTTGGAGAGCAGGGGGAACTTGTACAGATCCTCCGCGCAATGAAAATCGTCCGGCGTAGTACCGCTCTTCACAAAGCGCTCGCGGTAAAAAGGGATCTCCCAGGCCGCCTTCATCAAAGCATGCACCCGCCGGTTCTGCGCCTTCAGGATCCTGTCGCAATTGTGTACGCTGACCGGCTTTTTCTCGATCTGCGCATAGGCCTGCAGCGCATACAGATGCTCCAGTTTGTGGTCCAGTTCATAATTACGCATAAAAAACCTCCTGCCCGTAAAGAACAGTCTGCGCGTTCCCATCCTGCCTGTCAGTCCGGGTTGGTATAATACTCGATCTGGCTGTAGTCATCCATGATCTCGATGATCTTTTTCCGTCCTGCTCTGTTGAATTTCATATAGCGGTCCATCACTTTTTTTGTGGTAATCTGTGCGGAAAGACCTTCGCCGTCTTCCAGCGGTGAAAAATCGACCGGATTGAGGGAGAGGATATCACAGATCCTGATCACTGTGCTGTAGGCCATCCCCTCGATTCCTCTCTCCAGGGCTGTCACCAGCGTACTGTAGGGAATGTCCATCTCCACTGCAAACCGGCGTACACTTTTGTACTGTGACAAAATGACTCTTTTCAGTATTTCCGCCTTCGTCATACCGCTTTCCATTCTGAAACCTCCTGTTCGCGACTGAAATATTGAGTAATCCGTTTCAGAGAACAGCACCCGCATTGATCCGGAGCCGGTCGGATCAGCCCGCACACATACCTGCGCATCCGGGACCCCGAAAAAGGACAGCAGGTGCCATGTATTCATTATTATGTATTATAACATAGCTTAAAATAGATAAAAGGACAAATTTGTAACACAGGGAAAAGGAATAGTACCGGTATTAAGACTGCACTCCCGGAAGACTGAGGGTAAAGACCAGCCGGTCTTTCTCCAGATGTGCATGGATCGTTCCGCCGTTTGCCTCCGCGATCGCACGGGCGGCAGAGAGCCCGATCCCGTATCCCCCCTTTTTCCGGCTCCGGCCTTCGTCTGTTCTGTAAAAACGTTCGAAGAGCCGCTCCGGATCCAGCGGAGCCATATCTTCCCTGTGTCCTTCCGGAGCCATATCCGCTGCTACCGTGTTTGACTGCAGTAGAAGAGCCCTTCCTCCCTCGTTCCGGACCTCCACCCGGATCCTCCCTTCCCGGGGTGTATATTTCACGGCATTGTCAAACAGGATCGACAGAAGCTGTGCGATCGTGTCCCGGTCTGCGCACGCCTGTACAGGCCCCGGTTCCCCTGCATCCGCGCTGTCACGGCCTTTACGCACTCCGCTCCTTCCGCCCCGGCCGGACAGATCCTCGAGATCTGCGTAAATCCCCCCTGCCCCGGCGGACTCCGCAAAATTCTCCCACACCTCCAGTGCCAGTGCGTCGAGCGGCACCGCCGTTTTCTTCAGGACCAGTGCATTTTCATCCATGCGGGAAAGTGTCAGGAGGTTCTGCATCAGCCCGCTCAGGCGGACGGTCTGGGCACGGATATTCCGCGTCCACTTGTTCTCTCCTCTGTACAGCTCAAGGGCATCTGTATTGGTCTGGATGATCGCCAGCGGTGTCTTGAGCTCATGTCCCGCGTTCGTCACAAACTGCTTCTGGCGCTCGATGCTCCGGGCCACAGGCGCGATCGCGCGCCGCGTGAGGGCATGGACGGGCAGGAGCATGGCAAGCCAGCAGACAAGCGCGATCAGGACACTGATGCCGAGCACGGAAAAGATCTCCTCCATGTCTCTGGAGATATCCATCACGACAAGGACCCTTTCCGTCTCTGTCCCCTCCGCAGAAGAGGCGCCGGCAGCGTCTGCAGATACGGATGCGGCTGCGGCAGTCGAGACAGTTCCAGACCCTTCCCGGGCATTTTCACCCACGGCCGGATCATCACGGAAGAGATAGCGGAACCCGCCGTAACGGCCGGACTTTCTCCCCGAAGCCAGGATCTGCCCGGCCATTTCCCGGGCGCTGTCTTCCGTAACTGCATAGATCCTGGAGACATCCACTGACAGGACCTGTCCCTCTTCATCGAGCCGGACAACAAAAAACCGCCTCGAAAGTGTGTCGTCCATGCTGAAGGGACTGCCGTAAAAGCCTTGCCGTCCTCCGGTCCGGCGCTCTTCCGGCCCCGGCACTTCCCGGTACTGGTCGAAGTCCTGCAGTCCGTTCTGTCTGCTGCCGGCAGGTCCCGGCCCCATCTTTGCGCCGCCCGCAGGTCCGGCCTCACCCTCCATCCCGGCGAGGATCGCCAGCATTCTCTTCTGCCGGCCGGTCACAGAGATAAAATGCAGAAGATTGATCGCACTGACCAGGGTCAGAAGGAGGATGGTGACAGTCAGCATGGAGGCAAATATGAATTTTTTCTGCAATGTACCGGCTATACCGGTCTGCCGCTTTTCTCTATTCATAACACCATGGCAGCACAGGATCTGCAGAAAAGGTCTGCGCGGTCAATGTCCCTGACTGCACAGCCCCTTTTCCTGAAGCTCCCGAAAAACTGTATCTGACCGGCAGTTTCTCACCGCCCGTCAGCCGGCTCCTGCAGCATATATCCGGTTCCGCGCTTCGCCTTCACGGTCACCCCGGAACCGACCTTTGCCAGCTGTTTGCGCAGATAGGAAATATAGACCCAGACGGAACCCACATCCGCCTCCGAATCATACCCCCATACCTTTTCGAGCAGGTCATCCGAGGAGAGATAGATCCCGTGGTTCAGCATCAGGACATCCATCAGCCGGCATTCGAGTCTGGAGAGCTCGGTCTCCTTTTCCCCGCAGCAGAGCCTGCTCGTCTGCGGATTGAGCGTGATATCTCCGAAGGAACGGATGTCGGGGGTGAAGTCCTCCCTGCGCCGCAGCATCGCGCGGACTCTGGCGAGAAGCTCTCCCATATGAAAGGGTTTGGTCAGGTAGTCGTCAGCCCCCCTGTCCAGCCCCTCGATCCTGTCTTCGATCTGCGACTTCGCCGTCAGCAAGAGGACAGGCGTGCGGTTTCCCTCGGCCCGGATCTGCATGAGAACGTCCAGGCCGCTCTTTACAGGCATCATGATGTCCAGAATGATCCCGTCATAGTCGCCCGCGTGAATGTAATCCAGGGCCTGCGCCCCGTCAAAGACTGCATCCACCTGATAGCGGTGGTACTCCAGGATGTCGACCAGCGCCTCCGACATGGCTTCTTCATCTTCTGCAAGCAGTAATCTCATACTCCGGCCCATCGCCTCCCTTTTCAAGCGCAGTCATTGCCTGTTTCCTGTCACAGGTGCTGCGAAGTGCCGCAGCGGACCGCAGGCAGTCCTGCACGCCGTGTTTTCTCACTGGTCCCCGCTGCCGCCGTCATCATCCGCAGCCACCTCTGCGGAATCCTCTGCCGCATTCCGGAGCGGGATCATATTTCCATAGTCGTACCACTCCATGCTTTCCGCGGCCGCGGGATTGTAGTAGTCCTGCCACTCCTCTTCCGCACGGACCGACAGGCGGGAGATCTCCTCGTCGTTTTCGAGCACATCATAGGCCATCTCCGCGGCCTTTCTGCCATGTTCATAATAGTCAATGCTGCGGCAGTACAGACCGCCCGCGCTGCACATCTGGTAATCGCCTGTCGCGACCGGGACTCTGGTCTGCAGCATCACTTCGCGCACGATGTCCATGTGAGAAGCGATGAAATTATCCGTGGGCAGATAGATACAGCTGCACTCTCCTGCCGCCATCTCCATAGCTTTTCGCAGGCCGTCCTCCGTGGCGGCATGGTAGGCTTTCCAGGAGACCTGGTTCGCGTCCAGACACTGTCCCGCTACGCTTTCCTCAAAGCGGGAGCCGACCTCGGTCCCGCTGGTGATGATCCCGACCATGGCCGGCCAGGGCGTGAGCTGTATGATCTGCTCCATCTGGGCATCGATCGGTCCGAGGGAGGATACACCGGTAATATTTCCGCCGGGAGCCTCCAGGGAACTGATCGTCTCCGAAAGCAGATAGTCCGTCACACAGCCTCCGATAATGGGCACATCCTTTACAGCCGCACCCGCATTCTGGACTGCCTCCGTCCCGCAGGCAAAGATCAGCTGATATCCGTTGTTTGCGAACTCTGTTGCGATTTCCGCGCACTTTTGAGCATCGCCGTCGGCAGAGACCACCTCAAAATCCACATCCTTGTGCCCCATGAGAGAGCGCAGTTCTTCCTGAAAGCCGCTGACCGTCTCCTGTGCGGCACCGTGTCCCCGGTACATCAGGATCCCGATATGGGTGCGCCCGTCGTCCGAAGCAGGCACCACCAGGGGCTCCTCGGCGAGTATTTCCTCCGCGGAGGGACCCGTGGTCCCGTCTGAAGCGTTGTCTGCGCCGCCGGTGCTGCCGCCCGGAAGCATACTGCACGCGGATATTGCCAGCATGGCGGCGAGAGCCGCGCCGATCCATCTCATCTTCATTTTTAATGCCCTCATCCTGTTCGTGATCATCTCCGGGATCCAGAAGCCTCTTGCTTCAGGTTCGTCTTTCCTCTGGACCGGATCTCCCTGGTTAAAATGAACAAATTACTACTATCATACAACCTTTGTCTCTTTTTTTCGATATTTTTTAAGAAAAAAACTCCCTGCGGACCATCGCAGTCTGCAGGGAGCCGGCTTCTTCTGCGCCGGATATGTCACCTGTTCTTATTCCACACCGTTCCAGCAGTAGGTGCAGAGGTTACAGGGGTTGAGCGAGATCGCCTCGAGCATGTCGTCCAGACGATGGTAGTGCAGAGAGGAGAAATTCAGTTCCTTCCGGATCTCCTCCAGCATGGCCGCATACTCCTCTGTGTCGGGATCCATGTACTTATTCAATACATGCGGTTCAGGATCGACACTGCCCTCGAGCTTCTCGATCACGCGGCGGGTGATGAGCTCGCCTTCGGAATTGGAGCGGGAGAAATTCAGGTATTTACAGCCGAAGACGAGGGGCGGACAGGCGGGACGCACATGCACTTCCTTTGCACCGCTCCGGTACAGGTATTCGGTTGTCTCGCGGAGCTGTGTCCCCCTTACGATCGAATCGTCGATCAGGAGCATGCTTTTTCCGGCGATCAGCTCGTGGATCGGCACCAGCTTCATCTTGGCGATCAGGTCCCGCCTGCTCTGGATCGTCGGCATAAAGGAGCGGGGCCAGGTAGGTGTATATTTGACAAAGGGCCTGGAATAGGGCACACCGGAATAGTTGGAATACCCGACGGCATGCGCGACGCCGGAATCGGGGACGCCCGCGACGATATCCGGCTTTGTCAGCCCCCGGCTCAGGTCGCGCCTGGCCAGGTGCTTTCCGCACTCATACCGGGCAGCCTCGACATTGACGCCCTCATAGGTGGATGCCGGGAACCCGTAATAGATCCACAGGAATGTGCAGATCCGCATCTTGTCCAGGGGCTCCGCCACCGTCTCGACGCCCTCGGGCGTCACGAAACAGATCTCCCCGGGCCCCAGTTCTTTTTCAAACTGATAGCCAAGATTCAGGAAGGAAAAGCTCTCGAAGCAGATACAGCGGCCGTCGTCTTTTCTGCCGATCTCGACTGGTGTCCGGCCCAGACGGTCGCGCGCCGCATAGATCCCTTCCGGTGTCATGATCATCATCGTCATGGAGCCCCGGATCAGTTCCTGGGCATACCGGATGCCCTCGACATAGGAATCTCTCTGGTTGATCAGGGCAGCCGTCAGCTCCGTCGGATTGATGTCTCCCCCGCTCATCTCCAGAAAATGAGAGTGCGATCCTCGGAAGATCTTCCACATGAGCTCATCGGCATTATTGATCTTGCCCACTGTCGTGATCGCGTAGGTCCCCAGATGGGAACGGACGATCAGGGGCTGCGGTTCATAGTCCGAAATACAGCCGATTCCCAGCTGCCCCTCCATTTTCAGGATGTCCTTGTCAAACTTCGGCCGGAAGTTTGAACTCTCGATATTGTGGATCGCCCTGTCAAATCCCTTTTTGTGATCATGGACCGCCAGACCGGCCCGCCGTGTCCCCAGATGCGAATGATAATCTGTCCCGTAAAACAGATCGAAGACACAGTCCTGTTTTGATGCAACTCCAAAAAATCCGCCCATAGAAAGTTGTATCTCCTTTTAATTATGCAAACAATTATGCAAACTCCCGCCTGAAACCGTACCAACATATGTATAATTGCATACAATTTTATCATATCATTAACCGGGGGTTTTTGTCAGCAAAAAGAAGAACTTTCGAGGGCGGAATCCCGCCTGCGCCTTAGCCAATCCTGTATTTTTTTCTATACAGCCCGATATCCCGTCTCATTTGACACGCAGGAGCGTAGAGTTTCTCTGCCGGCGCGCGTCAGTCAGAGCCGTCTTTTTTGTATTTTTTTACAAGAAGCCGGATGCCGGCCGCCAGAACGGCCGCGATCAGGATCCAGCCCCAGACCGGCGCCTCGCGGATATCATAGCAGCGCACGTTTGTCCACATGCGGTTGATCTGCGCATTCTGGTCGTCGTTGAAATAGACCATGATCGAGGACCGTCTGATCACATCCTCCGGCGGGTAAGCGGCGAAGACCTGGCGGTCCGCCTGGTCCGCCGGGACTGCGATGACATAGTCTCCGTCCCCGGCTGTATCCGCATCCGCCGCCCCCGACTCTGCGGATCCGCCTGCCGCGCTTTCCTCCTCGGGGTCCGCAAAAAAATACCCCAGATCATAGTCGACAGTCTCTTTCTCCTCGTCTTCGGCCTCGTAGTTGTACTGCGCGTACTCGAACAGGCGCGGGTCATCCCCGCCGGAGAGGACCGAGGTATAGCCGATATAATACATGTTCCGGATGGTGTTGTCCGGTCTGGAGAGGTAATTGATAAAGGCTTCCGCCGCGTGCTGCTTGCGGGGATCCTGGTCGATCCCCTTTTTCAGCATGACCCAGCCGTCGAAGTAGATATCCGTGCTCTCCTCGGGGACGGCGAACGCGAGGGTGAAGTCATCCTCGTCCGCCTGGTCCATGGTATAGACGCCGTCGCCGGACCACTGATAGTTTACAGCGACCTTACCGGTGATCATGTCGGCCTTTCCCGCGTCTGTCTCAAAGGAATAGACATTGTCCTTCACGTCCTTGAGCCACTGCTCCACCTGCGCGATCATCTCGGGCGAGGTATCGTTCATCTCCTCCTCGAGCCGCTGCGGGTAATCCGGATCGCTCCTGAAAGCCTCTGAAGTCAGCAGGTCGGACTTGATCGCCCCGACCGCGGCAAAATAGGACTCCCGCACGCTGTCCTTGATCGTCACCTGGCGCCGGAAGGCGGGGTCCGCCAGGATCTTCCAGGAAGACGCCTGCTCCCGGGTCACGAGCTCGGGATTATAGACCACGCCCGTCACGCCCCACATGTACCCGGCCGCGTACTTTGCCCAGGGCTCGCCGCCGATCTCCTTGGTCTCGAACATGTTCCGGATAAAGGGAGAAACGCCCTTTATATAATAATTATACTCCTGCTCCTCGTCGAAAAACTCCTCCGAGAGCGGCATCAGGGCTTTCTCCGCCATGAGCTTCATGATCAGATACTCGGAGGGACAGACCAGGTCGTAGACATCCCCGAGTGTCAGCATGTTGTAGAGGTCCTCGTTGGTTCCGAAGGTGGAATACTCCACGCGGACAGGGATCCCGTAGGTCTCCTCGTACCACTCCTCGAACTCCTCCACCATGGGCGTCTCCCCGATGATATCCCCGGAGGGGAGCTCGATCGTCTCCTCTTCATCCCAGTCGCCCAGATCGATGTATTCCTCCCAGTTGCAGACGCGCAGCGTCAGCGGCTTTGCCGCCTGTGCCTCTACCTCCAGATGCAGGTCCTGCAGCAACGAAAACTGCCCGTCCTGTTTAAAGACGCGGAAAAACACATTTGTCAACAGCAGAGCTGTCAGCAGGATCCCGGCCGCGCGGCATACTGTTTTTTTCATTTTCATCACGTGCGTCAAAACCTCCTGTATCCCTTCGCCCGGCATCCCTTCACCAGGTATCCTGTTCCGTTCATGATATTCCCTTCCGGCAGACCGATATGGCCTTTTTTCACATAAGACATCAGGTCCTGTCATCTCGTCAGACTCCCGTCCTGCGCGGCTGCCAGCCGCCTGGTACGGAGATTGGAGACCAGCACGACCAGAACGACGAGAAGGAAGATCACCGTGGAGAGTGCCCACAGGGCTGTCTTGATCGAAGTCTGTGCGCCCTTGGTGGCATTCACGACATAGGTGCTGATCGTGTCAAAAGTCGCCGGTTTTGTGTACATGGCGATAAAATAATCATCCAGGGAGAGCGTCACCGCCAGGGCGAAACCGGATACGATGCCCGGCACGATCTGCGGGACCACCACCTCCATGAGCGCCCGGAAGGGGGTCGCCCCCAGATCCAGGGCCGCCTCGTAGATGCTCGAATCCATCTGCCGGATGCGGGGCATCACCGACAAAAAGACAAAGGGCGCACACAGTGTGACATGCCCCGCCACAAGCGGAATATAGGAATCCTTTCCGATGTGAAGCACCACGACCAGCAGGACGCAGATCGAAAAGCCTGTCACGACATCCGCGTTGATGACGGGGATCTGGTTGAGCGTCGTGATAAAGGCGGAGGCGTTCCGTCTCGAATAGAAGGCCCCGATCGCCCCGATCGTCCCCAGGACCGTCGCGATACCTGCGGCACCCAGCGCCAGCAGAACAGTCCCGGAGATCATCCCGGTAAGTTCCGGCGTCGTAAAAAGGGTCACATAATTATGGATCGAGAAGCCGCGGATCGCGCCGATATTCGTGGAACTCGTAAAACTGTAGACCGCCAGAAGCAGGATCGGCAGGTACAGAAACAGCAGGACCAGTATGAGAAAGAGCCTCTTGCAGACTTTCCAGGCCATCGTTTTTCCTCCAGATATATGCCGGCGGCACAGACCCGCCGGACCTTTTTTCAGATGCGCATGCCGGCGGCACAGGCTGCCGGATCGTTTTCGGATGCGCATTCATGCGGCATTCCCACACGGCACCGCGTCCGATACCGGTGAAACTGTCCCTCAGGTACACGAACCTGCGTTACAGCAAAGCCCCCCGGGCGCCTTCCTCCTCCGCATTCCCTGTCAGCAGCGTAAAGAGACAGATCATAGCCAGCAGGATCAGGGAGATCATCGAACCTCCATGCCAGTTGTAGGCGGCAAAATAGCTGCCGATCAGACTTCCCATGATATAGGTGCTGTTGTACAGCATATCGAGCACGACGTAGTTGGTCATGGCCGGCAGAAAGACCATCGAGACACCGCTGAGGATCCCCGGCACCGAGAGCGGCAGCGTCACCCGCAGGAAGGTCTGCACCGGATCTGCACCCAGATCCATCGCAGCCTCCCGCAGCGCCTCATCCAGCCTCGAGATCGTCGTATAGATAGGCAGGATCATGAAGGGCATGAAATCATAGGTCATGCCGATCACCGCATTCAGGAAAGGATGCATCGCGAGGTTGCCCTCCAGCACGTTCAGGATCTCCTTGAGCGCCGTGATGCGCAGAGAGAAATTGATCCACATCGGCATGATAAAGAGCATGAGGATCACGGATTTCGTCTGCAGGCGGCTGGTCGCCAGGAAGTAAGCTGCCGGATAGGCCAGCAGCAGACAGACTGCGGTGGTCACGATCGCGATCGTGAAGCTGTAGTACAGCGTCCCCAGCGTGTTCGGGTCCGTGAAAAAATGGGTCAGGTTGTACATCGTGAACTGGCCCTGTCCGTCCGTAAACGCATAGTAGAACAGGAACAGGAGCGGTGCCGCCACGAAGATGACGAGAAATACGGCATAGGGAATGCCAAGACTTTTTCTGGAAAAACGCATTGCAGATCTCTTTCTTTTTGCTGCTCTTAAGGGAGGCGGTTAATCCCGCCAGGTGCCGGTCTGCGCCAGAGGATCGGGCCGCCGGCACCTCCCTGTATTATTTGTGTTTGAGCGTGAATTTCATTTTTTCGACAGGCATCAGAAGGCTGACGCGGTCATCCATATTCCAGAGATATTCATCGTCGACGACGAAATCCTGCTCCAGTTCGGTGTGGATGATGTAGCTGTAGTGGTCGCCCTTGTAGATCAGGTTGCTGATCGTGCCCCGGATGAGGCCGGCATCCTGGTCATCGGTCATCTCGATGTCATCCGGCTGGATGAAAACGAGGATCCGCACCCGGCCGGGCTCCAGAACCTCGCCGTTTGCATCCACGACTGTTCCGTCCTCCCGCCGTCTGCTGCCCCGGATGATCGCCGTCAGACTCGTGTCCAGGCGGTGCCCGTTGTATTCCAGGCGGAAGTCGCTGTTCACGTCCGCATAAAAGAGATTTGTGTGGTCCTCCGCGAGCATGATGTGGATATTCTCCGGATCCACCCGCATGCCGACCCGGTCGCCAACCTTCGCGCTGTGCACAGTCTGGATGACCATCTCATTTTTCCCCGACAGGACTGTGATCTCATAGTGGATCCCCTTGAAGATAACACTGTCCACGATGCCTGTGATGGTCCCTTCGCCCGGAGGCGTGATCTCGACATCCTCCGGCCGCACGACAGCCGTGATATGCGTCCCCTCCTCGTAATCATCGACGCAGGCGAACTCGCCGCCGCAGAATCTAGCCTTCAGATGACCGGTCATCATGCCGTTGAAGATATTGCTCTCTCCGATAAAGTCCGCGACAAAGGCATTGACCGGCTCGTTGTAGATATCCTCCGGCGTCCCGATCTGCTGGGTCCTGCCCTCGTTCATGACCACGATCTTGTCCGACATCGTGAGGGCCTCCTCCTGATCATGCGTGACGTAGATGAAGGTGATCCCCAGCTTGTCATGCATATCCTTGAGTTCCAGCTGCATCTCCTTGCGCATCTTCAGATCCAGGGCGCCCAGGGGCTCATCCAGCAGCAGGATCTGCGGCTCATTCACCAGGGCCCGGGCGATCGCGATCCTCTGCTGCTGTCCGCCGGAGAGCGTCTGGATCCCTCGCTTTTCAAACCCTTCCAGGTCCACCAGCTCCAGGACACGGCCAACCTTCCGGCTGATCACATCCTTCGGCGTCTTCTTCTGGCGGAGCCCGAAGGCGATATTGTCATAGACACTCATATGCGGAAAAAGGGCATAGCGCTGAAATACCGTGTTGATCGGCCTCTCGTAGGGAGGCAGACCCGTGATCGATTTCCCGTTCAGCAGGATATCTCCCTCCGTAGGCAGATCAAAGCCCGCGATCATACGCAGAGTCGTCGTCTTGCCGCAGCCGGAGGGTCCCAGGAAAGTGACAAATTCTCCTTTTTTCACTTCCAGATTGAAATCGTCCACCGCCTTGAACCCGTCTTCATAGATCTTGGTGATGCCCTTCAGTTCGATGATCGTGTCCCTGTTTTCCATACATTATTCCTCACTGATGGTTCGATATTTCTCCCGGCACGTATTGGTCCGGCTTTTTTCCAGGCACGGTATTCGCTCAGCTTTTCCGCGCTGTCGGGTTTTGTTCTGAAACAACCCCGCATTGCTCCGCGCTGGTGGTCTTTGTTCTGAAACAACCCCGCATTGCTGAAAATATTTTGTTTCAGAACTCCGGGGGAGAGCTGATCCAGATCAGCTTTGCAGGCCGGCTGCCGGGGTTTTCCAGATAATGGGCCTGCGAAGCCTGATAATAAAAGCTCTCTCCCGCCTTGATCTGGTAGGTTTTTTCCCCGAGATGAAGGTTCAGTCTGCCGCTGAGCACAAATCCGAACTCCTCTCCGGTGTGCGGTTTGTCCTCCTCCAGTTTCCCGCGGGGCTGCAGGACAACGAGCAGGGGCTCCATCTGGTATTTCTGCGCGGAGGGCACGATCCACTGGATGCTGTTGCCCTCTTCATCGATCTTTTCAAAATACTCCTGCTCGGAAAAAACGACCTTTTCCTCCTCATGCCGGAAAAACTCCGCCGGGGTGGTCCCCAGGCACTCGATCAGGTCAAAGAGCGTGACGACCGAGGCGGACACCTGGCCCCTTTCCAGCTGCGAGATAAACCCCTTTGTCAGCTCTGTGCGGTCCGCAAGTTCCTGCTGCGTGAGACCGTTGCGGTTTCTGAGGTTCCGGATCCGTTCCCCTATATATTTATTGACATCGGAAGTGTCCATTTTCACTCCTTTGAGATCTGCAGCGCAAAATGCGAAGCATTGAAATCTATAGTAAACCCGAAGATTTTTATTACTAAACCTACGGCCTATTTCATTATATAGACAGTAAACATTCTGTCAACTGTAAATGTTATTTTTTTGAATGTTTTTTCCCGGTCTTTTTTCTGAAAAACCGTGTGAATCCCGTCTGTAAAAAGCCCGGCCGGGTAAAGTACCACAGCCAGGCCTGTTTCCGCCTTCTGCCGGAGGTCTGCAGGGTGTTTTACCGGCTGCAGAGACAGGCTGTCATTTTTTCTGCAGGTCTTTGACCCCGCAGTCTTCTTCCGCTATACTGGTAACAGATTGACCACCCCGTGCTTCATTCGTTCCGCCTTCAGATGCTCTTTTTTCGTCTGGGGAGCCGAATGACATGGGACAAAAAGAAAGCTCAAGGAGGTATTGAAATGAAAAAACGCTTCAGACTGCTGGCGGCGGTCCTTGCGGCTGTGATCACCTGCTCCGTGCTCCTTTCAGGCTGCGGAAAGTCAGCGCCCACGGCAACGGACGCCCAGAAATATGTGCAGGCAGTCCTCGACCTCATGTGCACCGGGGACTACGACAAATCCGTCAAGTTCGCCGACGTTGAGGAGGGCAAGGAACTGGAAATGCGGGACCAGATGATCGACGAGATGCTGGCCTCCGTATCACAGGATGCGGGATTCGGCGAAGATATCCAGGCCAGGTTCCGGGAATTCATCGTCAAGGCCTTCGCCAGCTGCAAATACACTGTCGGGGAACCTGTGAAGACGGACGACAGCGGCAAGCCCGGCTATGACGTGCCTGTCACAATCGAGCCTCTGAAGATCTTTGCGGGTGCCTCTGAATCCCTGGAGGCAGAGATGACAGAACTGACCAGTGATACGGAAAAGCTGATGGAGATGACCGAAGACGAGATGTACGGTGTCATATTCGACGCCCTGTTCAAAGTACTGGACGGCAATCTGGAGAACCCGCAGTACGGCGCCGGAGAGGAGATCGTCGTCCACTACGGTCTTTTGGATGAAAAAGAAAACCTGTACGGGCTCGATGAAGAGGCCGGCAGCCGGCTGGGCGAAAAGCTCTTCTCCATGGAAGGTCTTGAGGAATAACGTGATATCACTTCTGACCCTGCCATCAACCCCCGGTGAATATCGAAAAACCGCTTCGGGCCACTGGTCCGAAGCGGTTTTTTCTCTTTTGATCTCTTTTTACTCTTTTTCTTCTGTTCAGTCTGTGATCACGATACCGGTGATGACCGGCTGGGCATCCGGCGTGATCGTGCCGTTCCCGTCCACGGGCTCAGCGTCCTTTGCGATCTGCTTCGCGATCTCCATACCGTCGGTCACGTAGCCGAAAGCCGCATACTGGCCGTCCAGAAAAGTGGAGTCCGCCACCGTGATGAAAAACTGGGAACTGGCGGAATCAGGATCCTGGGCCCGAGCCATGGAGATCACCCCCTCCGTGTGGCTGATGGGGTTGTCATGGCCGTTGGAGGCAAATTCCCCGACGATGGTTTTATCCGAACCGCCGGTCCCGTTCCCGTTGGGATCCCCGCCCTGGATCATAAATCCGTCGATGATCCTGTGGAAGGTGAGGCCGTCATAGAAGCCTGCCTCTGCAAGTGCGATAAAGTTTTCCACCGTCGCAGGCGCTGCGTCCGCCACCAGCGCGACCGTGATCGTCCCGTAACCGTCCACGTTGATCTCGGCGTGGTGGACTTCCTTCGCGCTGCTTAAGATCTCCTCCTGCGTCCCGGCCCCGGCCTTTCCGCTTCCGGAGGCCGGCGCGCCGCCTGTGTTCCCTGTCCCACATCCCGCCAGAAGCAGGACACAGCATAGGAGCAGGACTTCCGCCAGACCGGCGGTTTTCTTTTTTCCCGTGCCTGCCATTTGCTCTCCTTTCCAGTACTTCCAGTATTATCGTATCTGTTCAGTTACATATTTTCGGTATTTCCGGTTAATCCGGCGTTTCCTTCCCTTCCGGCCCGCACAGCGGACCGCGCGGCTGCCGGACCAGAGGATCAGATGTCGCCCATCTCGAATTCCTCCGTGTCGAGTCCGTCGGGAGCCGCCTCATCCGGCGGAACCTCGTCACCCGAATCCTCCTCCGGAGCGGTAATGACAAACTCCTCCAGATACGCGTCCTGCGGCAGGCCCGCCATCAGGGCAGGGAGATTGAGGACGACGCCGTCCATGCCGTAGGGGATCTGCATGCTGACTTTGTGCGCATGGGGAGCGGCACCTTCTTCATCCGTGATCTCCAGCGTCATGGTCAGGTTCTGTCCCATGATCTCCTTCAGACCCCTGTCTCCGGCGGACAGCTTTGCGACCCGGTCCCCGTCTGCCAGGACAGTCACTTTGTGAAATGCCTCTACAGTCTTTCCCCCGTACTCCAGTGCCCTGTTGTCGAAATAGACCGTGTGCCCGCGGCCGATAACGAACATGACTGCCGCAACGGCCAGCAGGACAGCGAGGGCGCAGAGCCGGAAGAGGAACTGTCGTCTGTTTTTCATGCCTTTTCCTCCTCCTCTTTCTGGGCCTGGGCGAGCTGCTGTCCGGCAGCGCTCCTGGCGCGCCGTTTATTTGTCTCATACATGACCAGTGCGATCGTGATGACTGCATAGGAGACGAAGACACGGAAGTACTCTCCGATCATGGAGTCCCCGGTGATATAGGCACCGGCGCGCGGCGCCACGATGAACATGGTGTGGAACAGGATGACGCCCAGAAAAACATTGCCTATGGAGGCGCGGTCCACGGAAGCGCCGCCGACCAGCAGGGCGGCGATACAGAACATGCCGATCTGGCTGTGCGCACTGTAGGTCGCGATATTCCCCATATTCTGCAGATAGATCACCATGCCGAAACCGGCGAGCACGGTCGAAATGACGATGGAGATGATCCTCGTGCGCTCGACATTGATGCCCGCGTCCCTGGCGACCTCCATGTCCTGCCCCACTGCGCGCATGTCCTGGCCCAGCTTAGTGCGCCTGAACCACACGATAAAGAGGCACAGGACCGCTATGATGAGGAAGGTCAGGACCGGGATCTTGACCCCGCCGATATTGACGGCGAGCAGGTTGTCCAGCTTCTGCCGCATACTCAGGAGGGATACCGTGTTGCGGATCCCGTAGCCTCTGGGAAGCTTGATGGAGCTGTGCCTGATCGGGATCACGCTTCCCATCAGGTAGAGGACGACCAGTTGATAGATACCGTTGACGAAAAAGCTCATGATATAGCTGGTGATCATCTCACGGCCCTTGGCCTGGTTCAGGATCCCCCCGCAGAAGATCCCCAAAAGTACGGAGATAGGAATGGAGACAATGGCAGCCAGTACCATGCCCGGGATCCCGATGATCTGCCAGTCGGAGACCAGGATCAGGCCGATCTCCGCCGCCATGGCGCCCAGCGTCATGCCGAAATTCAGGCCCATGCCCGCCATGATCGGGATCAGGAGGCTCAGGATCAGGAAGGCATTCCTGCCGATCCTGGTGACGATCTCATTGATCAGCATCTTTGTAGACAGGCCGGAGATCGGGATACAGACCGCGCAGATAATGATAAACATAATGGGGACGGAAGCCTGCTGCAGCAGCGCCGTCCTCTTCCCGGAGGACTTTTTTTCTGTATTCTGATTCATTTTGCAGCCTCCGTTTTTCTGGTCAGTGCAAACAGGATCATGCCCATGGACGCGATGATGCGGATGACCTCCGACATATCCATGTGGATCATGTTGTTCATGACCGTGGGGGTCATGGTGACGATGCCCTGAAAGAGGACCGTCCCGACAATGACGTTCATGATGGTTGCCTTGTT
>JAFWDM010000068.1 GCA_017513005.1 Lachnospiraceae bacterium | reverse complement strand
GCTATTTTGATCCCATGCTGACACCGGTCAGGCCGCGGGACCCGAAAAAAGCCATGGGTGCGGATCTGAAAAAAGCCATGGGCGAGGATCCGAAAACAGACGCCGCAGCCCACAGGCGCACGGTGAATGCCATCGACAGGGCGGTGAGGGAGTCGATCCGTTACCATATGGTGAGCGATGTGGAAGTGGCGTCCCTTTTGTCCAGCGGGGTGGATTCGTCCTATGTGGCGGCAAATTTCGGCGGGGCAAAGACCTTTACCGTCGGATTTGACTATGAGACCTATAATGAGATCCCCTATGCCCAGGCCCTCTCAAAGGAAGTGGGGATCGAGAACTACAGCAAGATCATCACCACACAGGAGTACTGGGAGGAATTTCCGAAGATCCAGTATTTCATGGACGAGCCCCTGGCGGACGCCTCGGCAGCGGCGCTCTACTTCGTGGACCGGGAGGCGGCCGGGCACGTCAAGGTCATCCTGTCCGGGGAGGGGTCGGATGAGCTGTTCGGCGGCTATGTGATCTATCACGAGCCCTTTTCTCTGAAAGGCTACCAGAAGATTCCTAAAGGGATCCGCAAGGCTGCCGCCGCTGCAGTGTCAAAGATCCCGGGACATCCCAAGGGAAAGGGATTTATCCTGCGCGGCGCAAAGTCCGTCGAAGAGCGTTTTATCGGCAATGCCAATGTGTATACCGTAAAGCAGCGGAGGAAAGTCCTGCGGCACACGTCGCAGGGGGCGGATCCCAAAAATCTGACGGGGCCCTTTTATAAAAAAGTGCGGCATCTCTCCGATCCGGAAAAGATGCAGTACATTGACCTCAACTTCTGGCTCCAGGGGGATATCCTGCTGAAAGCGGACAAGATGAGCATGGCGCACGGGCTCGAGAGCAGGGTCCCTTTCCTGGACCGCGGCGTCTATATGGTGGCGAAGGACCTGCCGCTGGAGGAGAAGATCAGCGACACCAATACGAAGACGGCTTTCCGGGAGGCGGCCCACCGCTATATGCCGGCTGCAGCGGCGGAAAAAAAGAAACTCGGCTTTCCTGTCCCGATCCGCATCTGGCTTCGCCAGGACAAATATTACAACATTGTGAAAGATGCATTCTGCAGCAGCGAAGCGGCACGCTTTTTCCACACGGAGGAGCTCATGAAGCTTCTCGATGCGCACCGGGCCGGAAAAGAGGATTACAGCCGCCATATCTGGAATGTCTATACCTTCCTCGTGTGGTATCGCCAGTATTTCGTTCCGGGGGCCTGTGCCGTGACGATCCGGGACGAGCTTGCCATGGAGCATATGCATGAGGAGAAAAACAGAGAGGCCCTGGCGGGTATATAAGTTCTTTGGAGCGTTTCATATGTTCGGAAATAAAAGGGGTATAAAAAACTGTATGCTTTTGGGCTTGAGAGAAACGGACAGCGGCAGACAGCAACCGGCAGAGCAGACAGCACTTTTATGTAGTAGACAAGGAAAGTGCCTGCTGCAGACGTATATATAAATATAGTGTTCCCATTGGTGCTCCGTGAAACCCGGAAAGAGGAGAGGCCTGCCTTATGAAAACAAATATCCAACGAAGCCTGTCTATGGCTGTACTACTGATCGCCTGTATCGGCGTCGTCTCGCAAGCGGCTGCGGCTGCAGACTATACAGCGACGACGATGCGGCTGCTTCACCACGAGGGCAGTGTGGAGATCGAGGATGCTTCCGGTAAACCGCGCACTGTCATGGACAATGCCCGGTTCAGCAGCGGGGAGGCTATGCGCACCGGCGAGGAGAGCAGCGCCTCTGTCGGGCTGGATGCCGCAAAGATCGTCACACTGGATTCCTTGAGCCGTGTGGAATTTTCCAAACAGGCAGACTCCATGAAGATGAATCTCACAGAGGGGACACTGCTTCTGAATGTCCGGAAAAAGCTTCGCGACGAGGAGACTCTCGACATCCAGACATCGACCATGGCAGTGGGCATCCGCGGGACGATCGTTTTCGTTTCGGACCTGTCCGCATCGGATGCAGACAGTCAGGCTTCAGGCAGCAGCGGAGGACAGTCCGGGAGCGATGCTGAAGGCGGCAGGGCGAAAGCCGGAGAATCCGCAGGCAGACAGCAGCAGGCTGCTGCAGAAGGCAATGCGGACGGACAGCACCAGGCGGTGGATGCGGCTGCATTGACAGAGGTTCTGACACCGGGGGCGGAAGGCACTGCCGAAGGGCGGGTCTCCAGACTCGGCGTCCTGGAAGGGACCGCGCAGCTTTCCTATGTAGATCCAAACGGCGTGGCGAGGATCCTGAGTGTGTCTGCAGGGAATAAAGCGACACTGGCAGATACGGATCTGGACGGAAGGGTGGATGAGGCACCTGTGGTCACACCGGTCACCGGGGAAGATATCCGGGGATTTGTAGAGAAGCAGATGGAGGCGGACCCCGACTTAAAGGAACGGGTGGAAAAAGCCGGCGGCGTGACGGATACAGTACCCGAAGCAGAGGCGCAGGATCATGGATATACTGCTGACGGCAACTGGACTTATACAGGAACTGTCACGCTTGTGGCGCAGAGCGCCAGCAAGCTCTATGACGGACAGCCCCTCACGCGCAGCGGCGATGTGCTGGTCAACGGCCTTCCGGAGGGGTTCAGCATACAGGTGGCAGCCGGTGGCAGTCAGACTGATGCGGGAAGGGGGACCAACCCGATCAGCCGCTATACGATCTATAACGGTGCCGGCGAGGACGTCACAGGCCATTTTACGAATATCGAGACCGTGAACGGAGTCCTGGTCGTGGATCCCGCGCCGCTCACGGTGTGGACAGGCAGTGCCGTGAAGACATATGACGGGACGGCCCTCACCAGTACGGATACGGGAGTGACAGGGGCGGGCGGTTATGTGATGAACCAGGCTCCCTGGCGCAATACCTCCTATATCCTTTCGGAGACGGACCACAGGCAGCCCTTTTCCGAGGGTGAGACCCTGTACGGGGTCAGCGGGGTCATCCGGGTGCACGGAACCAATCCTCTCACCGGGGAGACAAAAGAGATCGATCTGTACGCAGGGCAGAAACTGACTGTCCATCTACATGACGAGGAGGGCGGCGGACAGAGCATAGAATTTCTGGTTGAAACAGTCTCTGTAGAGGAACTGCCTGAGAAGGTCCTTCGTCTGTACGCGGAAAACCCGGAACTGACGGCGTAGGCCTGTGCCGATACCGGCTGGGATCCTGTACTGCTGGCACAGCGTATTGCATAGCTCCCTGAGAGGGAGGCGGGTGAAAAGACCGTGGAACAGAACGGCCTGACCGTCGGACAGGATGAGACGGACAACCTGATGAAGGATCTGACCAATGTGCGGATCACCATCGACACGGAGATCACAAATTATAATAACAGGGCGCTCGGGAGTGAGGAGGCGCATTACACAGGGGTCCGGATCGAGGATTCCATCAAAGTCACCGCGACGGGACGGCAGACAGATGTAGGAGAAAGTGAAAACTCGTATACGATCGACTGGGGCAGCGCCGATCCGGGCAACTATATTCTGCAGGAGCAAAAGGGCACGCTGACGGTCACGCCGGCACCGGTGAAGGTCACCACCGGCTCCGCCGCAAAGACTTATGACGGAACCCCGCTGACAGACGCAGAGGCCTCGATTACCGGACTGGTGAACGGGGAGACTGCGACGGTGACTGCCACCGGTTCCATCACGAACCGGGGGTCGGCAGACAATACATATTCCCTCAGATGGGGCACGGCCAGGGAGAGCAATTATACCCTCTCCGAAGATCTGGGTACGCTCAGAGTGCATGCAAACGATACCCCCATCAAATTTACTGCCGTCACCACGAGTAAATCCTATGACGGGACCCCGTTGACGGGCAGCAGTGCTGTCACGATAAAGAGCGAAACCGCGGAGACCCTGCAGATCAGCAGCCTGCCGGACGGGTTCTCCTTCCATGCAGATGTATCCGGCAGTCAGACCGACGCCGGAAGCAGCGAATATGAGATCACCTCCTTCCAGGTTCTGAATGCGGAAGGGGAGGATGTGACAGAGAATTTTTCCAATATCTCGACAGAGAAGGGCACCCTGACAGTCGAACCTGCAAAAGCCACGGTCACGACCGGGTCGGCGTCAAAAAGCTATGACGGCACGCCGCTGACTAGTACCGAAGCATCGATTACCGGTCTGGTGAACGGAGAGACTGCGACGGTGACCGCGACCGGCACGATCACTGAGGTCGGTACTGCTGAAAACACCTATAGCATTACCTGGGGGACAGCGAAGGAGAAAAACTACACCCTGACTGAGAAGCTGGGAACCCTGGAGATCACGGAAAACGCCGCAGAGGTCACTTTCACGGCTCCCTCAGCTGTAAAGACCTATGACGGAACGCCCCTGACGGCTTCCGCAGTTACGGCAGAGGGCCTGCCCGACGGCTTTACCTTCAGTGCAGAAACGTCCGGCAGTCAGACCGACGCCGGCAGCAGCGCCAACACTGTCTCTTCCTATGTGATCCGGAACGGGGACGGGAAGGATGTGACGGACACGTTCACGAAGATCAAACTCGCAGACGGCACCCTGACAGTCGAACCTGTAAAAGCCACGGTCACGACCGGCTCGGCGTCAAAAAGCTATGACGGCACGCCGCTGACTAGTACCGAAGCATCGATTACCGGTCTGGTGAACGGAGAGACTGCGACGGTGACCGCGACCGGTACGATCACTGAGGTCGGTACTGCTGAAAACACCTATAGCATTACCTGGGGGACAGCGAAGGAGAAAAACTACACCCTGACTGAGAAGCTGGGAACCCTGGAGATCACGGAAAACGCCGC
>JAFWDM010000001.1 GCA_017513005.1 Lachnospiraceae bacterium | reverse complement strand
CTAAGAGGCGAGGCCATTGGTGTTTCCCTCCTATCGTGTATTGTCTTCGCAAACAACCACAATAGCGGAATGCCAATGGCTTTTCAATTGTTATTTGTTATTTTGTGGAGTAGAGTCACCCACCCAAGCTACAGAAGACTCTAACGAAGTGCCTGCTCTTCATTATAAAAGGTAGGCGCAAAGGACGTATCGTGTACAGCATGTATGGCTCTGGATACTGCATCAGATCTGCCCTCCAGGGTGTCACGAAGAAGTTGATCCGATTTCCGGACCAGATCGATCAGCTGCTGATGTTTGGATCTGCGCAGTATTTTTCGGAATTCTATCCGGACCTCTTCATTCGGGATCGTTGCGATTCCGGTTCCCTCTTCCTCTGTATATGTCAGATACCCCAGATGGATCAGCAGGGTAAGAACATCATCCTTACAGGAGAATGTCTCAAAATCATTTTGGAAGGAATCTGTGTCGACTTCAATACTCTGTCCGGAAATGAGTGATGCAACATCATTCTGAAGCCCATCCTGGTCCATGTCGATGTAGGTCATCAGGGCTTCGGCAGCAGATGTTTTTCTCCAATAGGATCTGAATCGGCGGTTTTCCACAGCCTCCCGGACTGAATAGGGATTATACATAGAGTGGGATAAGCCGACTGTATATCCGTCATACCAGTATCTGGCGTCCTCAAAGGAAAGATCATTGTCGAAACAGATTTTGCGCACTTCCTCTTCTGTGAACCCGAAATACTCCGCATAGGCACCGGGTTCAATCATGGAATACTCTCTGAAATCGGAGATGGCTGACTGAGAGCCGTCTTTTTTTATGGGCAGGATCCCGGTTATATAGGCGGCAGCAACTGCTTTCGGGGTGAAGCTGACGCTTTTGAACCAGCCCCGGAGGAGATTCAGGTAGGCTTCCTGTGCGATCGCGTCTTCCTTCGCCTCCCGGATCAGGGCGTCCCACTCATCGATAATAAAAATAAACTGCCTGCCGTCTGCCTGCCTGACACACCGGAGAAGGTAATCGTTCAGACTGTCGCCCGTTTCCTCTTGAAAGCCGAGAGCATTGAGATCTTTTCGGATGGCTTCCTGAATCATTGCCGGGACGTCCCGCAGGGAACCGTTTACCGTCTTTATATCGGAAATAAAGGTCGTAACATCAAAACAGATGACGTTAAACTGATTGAGGTAGGTTTTGTACAGCGGGCTTTTCGAAACCCTGGCGGTATCAAACAGATCATGGGAATCGCAGGAGCAGTCATAATAGGCTGCCAGCATTTTTGCCGCATAGGTCTTACCAAAACGCCGCGGTCTGCTGATGCAGATAAGGCTGTTATCACTTCCGATCCTCTGGTTGATCAGGGAAATCAGACCGGTTTTATCGACATAATCGGGACCTGCGATTCTGGAAAAAGCTGTGTTCCCCGGATTTACATATGTCCCCATACCTCCACCTTCCTTCATATCTCTACTCTTCTTTATTCTGGTTCAATCTATCTTATCACAAGAACAGGGAATCCTCTATAGAAAGCTGAGAAGAAGGGCTGCCGCCCACCAGCCGAAGATACTCGCGAAACAAAAAACAAAAACATGCCATTTGTCCTGAAAAAAGTGACGTCTGTCAGTCTGATGCGGAGCAGTCTCAAGGACATGATAAGATAGAATCAGTTCAGGGGAACAAAAGAAAAAAGCACAGTTCATAAAACAGATTGATGAAATAGAGAGAGGAGAAAACATCATGGCAGAATTCAATGTAACACTCAGTCAGCTGACATCCAAGGCAGAGGAGCTCGAGCAGCTCAACGCGACTTTTGACAGCATGATCAAGACGCTCCAGGAGACGGAGGCCTCCCTGGGAAGCATGTGGGAGGGCGAAGCGAAGAAGGGTTTCCATACCGCATTTACGAATGATATGACCCAGCTCCGGAATTTCTACAATGCGGTCGTCGCCTACATCAACGCCCTTCGCCAGGCGATCGCGAAATATGTCGAGGCGGAGAACAAGAACATTGAGATCGCCAGTACCAGGAAATACTGATGCAATATAAGTGCAGTAAAAGTATCTGCTTCGGATTGTTGGCAGACCGGCAGAGAATAATAAGTGTACTGGAGTAATGACTGCAAAAAAATGGTTCACCCGGTACAGTGAATGCTAAAGCGGTACGGAAAGTGAAGTTTTAAAGACTAAAAGACTTAAAGAATCATACCTATCATACAGGAGGGAAATAGAATGGCAGCAGAAGGAATCATTAAAGTAAATCCGGATCTTCTCAACAGCACAGCATCAGAATTCGGCGGACAGGCAACCAGCCTGCAGAACCTGACAGGGCAGATGATGAACCTGGTCACAGGTCTTTCGAGCGCATGGCAGGGCGAGGCGTCCACCGCTTACATCGGTAAATTTCAGGGTCTCCAGGATGATATGGACAAGATGTTCAAGATGATCCAGGAGCACAGCACGGACCTGCAGGAAATGGCAGCCGCCTACATCAGCGCAGAGCAGGCGAATGCCGAGGTCGCCCAGTCGCTTTCAGCGGATGTGATCGTGTAAAGAATACCCATCATAAAAATATCCATCATATAGTATACTTTCCTGGAATGCAGGCAGATTCATCGGTTATGGTACGGTGAATGGAATCCTGTCCATGACGGAAAGCAGTTGAAATCAGTGCATACGAATCAGAGCACGGGGATATGGTCCCGAATGATCCGTATGCGCTTTTTGTGTTTTCTAATATGGAAATTCTAATATGGAAACGGGAAGGATTCCTGCTGTATAGACCCACTTGAAGTCTTGAGACAAGTCTGAACAATAACTACGTGCCCTGTGCACAGCAGCAAAGGGATTTCGAATCCTGAAGAATTGACAAGGCAGAAAATCGGGGACAAAATATACTGTGATATATCGTAGTATTCAACGGAGATGATAGAAGTATAGTGCAGAAAATAATGGCACGTTCCACCTGTTTTTTTGAACCTGAGATCCTGCTCTGAGAGCAGTGGGGGATACGTCGGGGGAATGCAGGTGTCGTTCATCCCCCAAAGCTGGTTGTCTGTCATGAAAGAGTTAATTCCATGCGGGAGGCTCTATAATGGGGACAACAGAAACAAAAGATTATTTGTAAAGAGCCAGAGGCAAAAGGGAATGCCCCGGAGAGACGGGGAATGTTGAAACGGGAAAGGGGGCTGTTTTCAAATGAGCCAGATCATTGCAACAAGCACGGACAGGATGCAGACAGATATAGATACCCTTCAGGAAAATCTCGATCGGATGGAGAGAGCCTTTGAAGAAGCGTGGGAGTCGCTTGATTCCCTTCACGCAACCTGGGAGGGACCTGCACATGAAGAGCTGATCGAACAGTTCCTGGAGGATCAGGAGCGCATGAATGCGATGATGGAGAATCTGCGCTTTTATCTGGATGAGTTCATAAATGCGAAGAAGGAATATGTGACATCTGAAGGAAGCGTTTACGAGCTGGTCAGCAGTATGAATGTATAGGCCTGCTTGAAAGTAAAGAGGCAGGGTGGGAAATGCATAAAATGCCTTGAGTACCCTGTGCGGGAGGTGCAAAATGAGCGATATGAAGATTCGCGTGACAACACAGGAACTTAAGAGCCGGGCGGATGATGTGAAGGAGAAAACGGCACATCTTAAGAGCGCTATTGAGGAGACGGAGCGAATGATCAACATGACGTCTTCCTACTGGATCGGACGCGCCGGGGACGCAAAAAGAAAAGAGTTTGTGAGAAAGAAAGAGATGATGCGGGATATGATTGGCCGTCTGGGGGAATATACAACAGACCTGCTGGAAATGGCGGGAATCTATGAGAGCGCGGAGGGGGACATTGCAGAAAGGACATCCGCCCTGTCCTCGGACGTAATCATGTAAAACAGATGCCGGCAAAGACCTGCATCGCGGACGGGAAGGAGAAGAAACGTGAGCATAGCAAGAACGCTGATAGAACTGGAATACCAGAATTCCCGGCAGTGTGCCAGGGATCTGGAGGACTGTGCCCGCATCATCAGGGAAGTTGCTCTCTCCGATGTAGAAGGAATGATGCAAGAGCTTCAGGCCGCCTGGGATGGTGACGCGGCAGATATGTGCATCCGGAAGATGGATGGCGCAAAGAATGATATCAGGCGGGATGGAGAGAGCGTGCAGCGGATCGCGGATGCGATCCGGAGGATTGCAGACAATGTGCGGAGGGCGGAGATCACAGCTTACAACCTCACTCACAAGCGCAAATACTGACTCTTGAGGAAAACGGAGGAAAAGACAGATGCCGGATTTCAGTGTTAATGTGGATATTGTAAAGAATAATGCCGAAAAGGCTTCCCGGGCAAAAAGGACGCTGAACACACAGTGTTATGAGATGTCCAGAATACGTTACAGGCTGTTTGGCATCTCCATGATCCCTATCCGTCTGCAGCTGCTCAAAAAGACTGTGGATGTCCGGCAGGAATCCAGGCGGATGGCGGCACTCTCTACAGCCTTGCAGAAAGCTGCAAAGACTTACGAGTCCGCAGAAAACCGGATCCTCCAGTATGGCGGCGCACGGGACAACCCCGCATTTCAAGGCAGACAGGGAAAATATGGCGGCGATCAGGGCAGCCCATCCCAAAACAGGGAGCAGATGGAGGAAATCGTTCGTCGATATCATCCGAAATGGAGCAAAGAGAGGATCAATAAACATCTGGAGAAACTTGAGTCAGAGGGCTGCGGCTATGTTGCCCTGGTCAATACAATCTATCTGATCTATGCCGGACGGGAAGAGGAATTCGAAAAAACCTTCGGATTTCCGATGTATGATGAGAAGGGAAACCTGAATTATAATGCGCTGATCACAGATTTTTATACGGCAAAGGACGATCCTTTTAAGGGAGGATTGAATGCCCGGGACCAGGAAAAGCTGTGGGAATCTTATTGCCGTGAGCATGGCATTACAGTTGATGTCAAAGATGTAAATGTGAATGCACAGAACTATCAGGAAATTGCAAAAAACGGGCAGATCATCGTAGGCGTTTCTCCGGTGAATCTATATAAACGCAGAGCAGACGGCAGTTATTATCAGGTAGATGACAGAGACGGGGGTCATGCGATGACAGTAACCGGTGTGACTGAGGACGGGAGACTTATTGTATCATCCTGGGGTGAAACATATCACCTCGATTCTGATCTGTCAGGCTACAGCCGCTGTGAATTTCAACAGGTGATTTACAAATAATCCATGATATTCTGTGGCGTATTTCAACAATATACGGAAATACATGGAAAACTATTTATATTGGTTCATGGAAAAGGGATAGTATAGAGATGAGAAAAATCCGACTTTTGGAAGATGGCATCCGGTACCGCAAGTCACGTCGGAGGAAAGCTGCGCACAGCAGGGAAAGATCCACGGGATTTCAGCTTCTGATCACTGCAAGCCTCGTGGTGTCTCTGCTTCTGACAGGATGCGGAAACCTTTCTGCTTCTGATACAGGGGGGCCTGAAGGACAAAGAGACAAGCAGGTCGAAGAATCACTTTCATTTTCAACCATGTCTGAGATCGACAGAGACCGGGATATGGAACCTGGGAAAGAGGCGCAGGATGCAATGGAGAAAAAAGCTGTGAGAAAGGGAAACAGAGAAATGAAACTTAAATCCTTATATATAGAGCTTCTGGGGACATACTTAAAGGAACAGCTTGGGCTGGAGGACTACGACAGGGAAATCGAGGATCTGGGATGCCTGACGAAAGAGGGGGAGAGTCGGTCTGAGGCACAGAACGAGAGAAACATGGGGCTGAAATATCTGTATCTTCGCAATGATATCCATGTTGAGCGCCTGTCAGAAGATGATCTTACTGTACTTGAAGCAGGTTACGGCCAGACGGAGGGAGATGCCTACGATCACGCTATGGAAGTAGTAGTCAGGACTTTTCCTTTTTGCATCACGCCGGTCGCGCTCGAACGGGAGGAAGATAAAAAATTCAATTATGTTTATGACAATGTTGTCTCGAGTCAAAACGGGGAGACGGCGGTTACGATGGACACACTCCTTCTGCGGATCGCGACCAGGGCGGAATATGACGATGAAGGCGAGTATGTCGACGCATATCGCGAAGTACAGAAGGAAAAAGGACTCTATGACATCGCAGAGCGGATGGAGGCTGAAATGGAAGGGCTCCTGGGAGATGTCCCGATCATCGTCCAGGTTGATTTTATATCGTAAATCATTTTCCGGGGATGGGAGTCAAGCAGGGAGCCGACCTTTGGTTGACTCCCTGATTGCCCCCTGTATTATCACAGTGATACTCCGGTTATTGTAAAAAGTGCAGCAAGTTCCGTGAATACCAATCTCCCTGTCGAGAAATCCGGAAAATGGAGGTGATGACACAATGAAAATCTGCAAACACTGTGGGATGGCTCTTGATGATCAAACCATGTTCTGCCCGCGCTGCGGCAGCGCATCATTCAGAGAAGTTGTCGGACATGGATACGCAGGGCCTTCCCTGCCGAACGATTCCTACGGATCCCCGAATCCGGAAGCGATGTATATACAGCAGAAGCTGAAGGCACTCAGACACAGGGCGGAGCTGCCCCTTTTCGGGGTCATGATCGGAATATCAAGTCTGGTTCTCCTTTTTATCCTGTTCCGTTCCAGCTCGATACTGGATTCGTCGGGATATGGGGGCTTTTTCGGAGCTAATCCGGCACTTGCACTGTTTTTGACAGTTGTCGGGATGATGACAGGTGTCGTCGGTATCCTGTACGCGGTTGTGAGTCTCATCGTCTCGTATTATATGCTCTATGCACAGACGACATCCGGAGCGGTCCAGGTGACGCCGGTCAATTTTCCGGAGATCTACCAAAAGAGCGTAGAATATGCGCAGATGCTTTCTCTGCCGTACAGGCCGGAAGTGTACATCATGCAGCAGAACGGAGTGGTGAACGCCTTTTCCGCCTGGATGCTGAAGAAAAGGTATGTGGTGCTGAATGCGGAACTGGTGGACATCGCTTATATGGAAAATAAGGATTTTTCCTCCGTCTACTTTGTGATGGCGCATGAGTACGGCCATCACTATTTCAATCACACTGCCTTGTGGAGAAACCTCCTGATCATGTACGCGGAATCCTTCTTTCCTGTCTCTATGGCCTTCAGCCGCGCCTGCGAGTACTCCTGTGACCGGGTGGCCCAGCTGTTGACACATCAGTCGGGTGCCAGGGCCATGATGGTTCTGACCGCCGGGAGGCACCTTTACAAATATGTCAGGACAGAGGATTATCTGCAGAATCTTCTGAACAGGCACCGCGCAGATGAGGAGGTCTTTCGCTGGATCTACAATTTCTTCTCTTCGCATCCGATCATGCCCTACAGAGTCCAGGCGCTTCTGGATCCTTCCGGAAAGAGCGGGAGGATCCTGTAAGAGACTGGAGAATCCGGCAGGCGGGCGAAAGGGCCCCTGTAAATAGCAGAAAGGCTCCTTTGAAAATCGGGATTCTTCCGCACCGGGCAGTACTGATCCGGACAAAAAATGAATACAGCCAGAAAACCGGGAAAGGAAACCATTCTTTTCCCGGTTTTTTGTGCAGTCAGGCATTATCTGTATTGCTTTGCGAATGATTTTTGACGCTTTTTCGATAAGAATCACGATAGATATCTTCAATTATCAGGCGGGCATGTCCTATGGCCTTTCCAGTCAGCACAGCTGGACAAATCGTACCCTTGTGCTATGATATATCATATATTTTTATGACTGCACATGCTGAAAACAAAAATGAGCAGGTGTATCTCGGGCAGATTGAACAAGCAGGGGTGGAGAACATGTGGGATATACAGCTGTGGCCGGAATGGCATCTGGTTCGCGAGATCGGGAGCGGAAGCTACGGAAAGGTTTTTGAGATCCACCGCAGAAACGGGGACTATCTGGAGAAGGCTGCCCTGAAGGTGATCCGGATCCCCGCGAATCCGGCAGAACTGGAACAGCTTCGGATGGACGGCGTTTCCGCAGAGGATACAGATTCTTATCTGGCGAGGCATGTAGAAGAGATCCGCAGGGAGATCGGACTCATGCAGCGGCTCGTGGGCTATTCCAATATTGTTTCCTATGAGGATTACAAGATTTACAGAAGGACCAGCGGCATCGGCTGGGATATTCTGATTCGGATGGAGCTGTTGTCTGCGCTGTCAGACCAGATGACCAGGCGCAGCCTCACGGAGAGGGAAGTGCTGAAGATCGGGCTTGACATCTCCCAGGCGCTGATCATCTGCCACGGGGCAGGGATCATCCACCGGGACATCAAGCCGCAGAATATCTTCATCAATGACAGGGGGTTTTATAAACTCGGGGACTTCGGAATCTCCCGTGCCATGCCCCAGAGCGGGAGTGTCCTCTCCTTTAAAGGAACCGTGCCCTATATGGCACCGGAGACATTTTCCATGCGCAATACGGATGCGCGGTCCGACATTTATTCGCTGGCGCTCGTCCTCTACCGCATCCTGAACGGGGGGCGGGAACCCTTCCTGCCGACTTCCGGCTTTACGCCCGCGCAGAAGGAAGAGGCACAGCACAGGCGGCTCCGCGGGGACCTGCTGCCGAAACCCGCACAGTGCAGTGAACCATTCTGGAGGATCCTCGCCCCTGCTCTTGCCGCGGAGCCGGCTGCGAGGTACCAGACCGCAGCACAGTTTCACGCGGCACTGCAGAGACTGGCGGCCCGATCCGGTGTGCAGGCAGGGCAGTATGGTCAGCCAGATGCGGTAAGACATGCTGACGTTGCTGCCGGTCCCGTAAACAGCGGGGGAAGACCGTACGGCGGCACGATCCCAGTGAATGGCCGGGGCGCTCCTTATGACGGTACTGTCCCGGTGCATGGTCAGGGCACTTCTTACGGCAGTACAGTCCCTGTGCATGGTCAGGGCACGTCTTACGGCAGTACAGTCCCTGTGAGTGACCGGGGAACCCGCGGGCAATATGCCGACAGCAGGTCCGGGGAAAGATATGCAGACCGGCAGACAGGACGTTTGGCAGACCAGTATACGGACAGGCGGACGGGAAAAACGAAAGACAGGATGAGGATGGCGTTGATTGCCGCGCTTGTAACGGCATCTGTCATACTGCTGGGGGCCGGGCTATGGGCCCTTCTGGCTGCACCGGGCAGCGCAGCTTTAAATAGCAGCAGAGAGGAAAGGGACGAAACGGAAGAAACTGCAGATGAGAACCCTGTGCTGATGGCGGATGGTGAAACGCCTGAAAGCGGTACGCAGCATGCGGATAACGACATGGGACAGGAAGCAGAGATGGCCCGGAAAACGGATAATGCAGAACCCGGAAACCAGGAAACCGCAGGAGCAGGTCCGCAGCAGAGCGCTGCCCAAAACGGGCAGATAACTTCGGGCATCCGGGATGATGGCGCGGTTGACGGAACAGGCGGCAGCGCAGGTGCAGGGCATTGGTACGGATATTCCGACTCTCAGGATCCGGTTTCCGCAGGGGAAGTAGATGAGACAGAAGAAGCGGAACAGGTATCCGGCAATGAGGAAAAAAACGGTGCGATCGTATTTTCGGATGCCGCGCTGGAGGAGGCTGTCAGGGAGTCGCTTGGCATCCACGGTCGTCCCATTACAGCGGAGGACGCCGCCGGGCGCACCGTCCTGAACCTGTCGGGGAAAGGAAAGGCTTCCGATGCACAGATCTCGGATCTGACCGGGCTGGCCGCCTTTTCAGATCTGGAGGAACTGCATCTCGACAGCAACCGGATCTCGGATATCGGTGAGCTGTCCCGGCTGAACAGGCTGAAAAAGGTTTATATGGAAAAAAACGATATCAGCGATATCGGACCGGTCCGAAATCTGTCAGAGCTTGAATTGCTTGAAGTAAATGACAATGCTGTCCGTGATATTACACCGGTCTCCCAGTGCAGGGAACTGGAGGTTCTGGATATCCGGAACAATGCCATCGAGGATATTTCGCCTGTTCAGGACCTGACGGATCTGCGGCAGCTGGCGATGAGTGACAATCAGTTTGATACGATTGAGTCTGTGGAAGATCTGGAAAACCTGTGGTACCTCAGCTTCAACAATACGGCCGTGAAGGACATTTCCCCCTTGGCGGGGCTCAAAAAACTCAATACGCTCTGCATGTCAGGGACGAATGTGCGGGACATCCGGCTTCTGCTGGACCTTCCTAACTTAAGTTATCTGGACATCCGGGACTGTGGTCAGATCAACGATGAGCAGACGATCAAAAAACTGAAGGAGCGGGACGGGATGCGCCTTAAGAAGTGACGGGCATTACAAAGAGAAGGCCAATGAAATGACCTGAAAGAGAAGACTTAAGTGGTAAACCGATATACTGGAAAAACGCAGTGACGTAAAAACGATAGAAGACAGGTTGAAGATGGATACAAGGATCGCGAAAAGTATTGAGCAGGTATGGCCGTTTCTGACAGTAGAGGAAATGCTCGGACAGGGGTCCTCCGGAGAGGTATACCGTGTTCGCAGGGAAGGAATGGGACGAACCTATTATTCTGCGGTAAAAGTGATCCGGATCCCCAAGGGGGATGCCGAGATCCGCGAGATGCGCAATGACGGGATGGACGAGCAGTCGATCCACAATTATTTTCAGGGACTCGTGGACCAGCTCTCTGCGGAGATCGACCTGATGGAATCCCTGAAATCTGCGCCTAATATCGTCAGCATAGAGGATTTTTGTGTGCAGAAGCACAGGGAAAAAACAGCGTGGCTTGCCCATATCCGGATGGAACTGCTGGAAAGCCTGAATGATTACCGGGAGCGCAGAGGAATGTCGGAGGAGGATGTGCTGCGTCTGGGATTGGATATCTGCACAGCACTGGAATACTGTGACAAGGTCAATGTCATACACAGGGATATCAAACCCGCCAATATTTTTGTCTCGGAATTCGGGGATTTCAAACTGGGGGATTTCAGTGTGTCCAGAAGATCCTGGATGACCAGCGTCCGGTCCACAAAAGGAACATATGCCTACATGGCTCCGGAAGTCGCGAGGGGACTCAGCTATGATAAAACCGTTGATCTCTACTCCCTGGGGCTGGTGATGTACAGGCTTTTAAACGAAAACAGGCTCCCTTTTATTCCCAACCCGCCGGCACCGATCCAGTACGAGGATAATCAGGCCGCGATGTCCAGAAGACTGGCAGGGGAGGCCATTCCGGAACCCCTGCACGGAAGCAGGGAAATCCGGGAAGCGGTCCTGAAGGCATGTTCTTTCCGGCCGGAGGATCGATATGGCAGCGCACAGGAGATGAAAGAGGCACTTCTTCGGTGCAGGGGAAAGGCAGAATCCGGAGATCTGAAGCTGCATTTTTCTGATGCGACGGTAGTCCAGAATCCATATCTGCTGAAGACGGGCTCCGGGCAGGAAAATCCGTATTCATTAAGTAAGGGGCGTCCGGAAGAGAAGTCTCCACGGGAGAAGTCGTTTGTGTGGACAGGCCCTTCGGATCCTTCCGAAGACACGTTTATGCCGGCGGGGGATCTGTTGTAACATGCTGTGATATATCACACTTTTTGCATATGCTATTTCATCCATGTTGTGGAGTCAATTTCAAGCGCTGAAAGAGGTGACGGAAATGACGGATATTCAGCTGTGGCCGGACTGGAGGATCGTCCGTGAGATCGGAAGCGGGAGCTTCGGGAAGGTATACGAGATCCACAGGCAGAACGGTCCCTATCTGGAACGGGCTGCCCTGAAGGTGATTCGCGTGCCGCAGAGTCCTGCCGAGATGGAACAGCTGCGCATGGACGGGCTCGGTGAAGAGGATACGGAATCATATCTCCGAAGGTATGTGGAGGATATCCGTAGTGAGATCGGACTCATGCAGCAGTTTGTCGGGTATTCCAATATTGTATCCTATGAAGATTATCTGATCCAAAAGCGAGAAAATGCTGTGGGATGGGATATTCTGATCCGGATGGAACTGCTGACGGCTCTTCCGGAGTATATGGCGGCACATCCGCTGTCGGAGAAGGAAGTGATCCGCCTGGGACTGGGTATCTCGCAGGCCCTGGTCATCTGTCATGGGGCAGGGATCATTCACCGGGATATCAAACCGCAGAATATTTTTGTCAACAGGCGGGGCTTTTTTAAGCTTGGAGATTTCGGGATCTCGAGGGCAATGCCGGGCAGCGGAAGCGTCCTGTCTTTTAAAGGAAGCGTTCCCTATATGGCGCCGGAGACGTTTGCCATGCAGAATACGGACGCCAGGTCTGATATCTATTCGCTGGCACTGGTGCTCTATCGGATCTTGAATGGCGGCAGGGAACCTTTTCTGTCCTCCTCGAAGTTTACACCGTTGCAGCGGGAGGAAGCCCAGCGGCGCAGACTGTCCGGGGAGACACTGCCGATGCCGGCGACCGGCAGCAAGGCGCTCTGTGATGTCCTGGCAGTGGCCCTGTCTGCGGATCCGGCGGCGAGGTATCAGAGTGCGGCTGATTTCCACAGGGCTCTTCAAAGAGCTGCAGGAGGCGTGCAGGCGGGCGTTCCTTTGCAACCGTCCGCAGGGCAGAAGCCGGGAGCCCTGGGATGGAGTGGAGGCGGCGCAGGTGCATCTGCGCAGCAGACACAAAAGGGGTGGGGACAGACGACGCTTGATCTGCATGCCATGCGGCAGGCAGACGGGCTGTCCGATGGAAATCGTTCCGGAGTGATCAACCCGGATCCTGCACGGACACAGACAGATTATTATGGCACCCGGCCGTATTCTCCCGACCCCGGAAACCAGTCCGGTTCCGGGAGAAGATCTCGCAGGAATCTGTCCAGGGGGGCGCTGGCTGCTGTCATCGCGGCCGGAGCGGCTGTCCTTGTACTTCTCATAAGCCTTGCCCTGCTGATCCCCTCCCTTAAAAATCACCCGGGAGGAAACAGCGGGGAAGAGTCTGTACAGGGCGAGATCGGACAGGATGAGCAGACAGATCAGAATGAACAGATTGAAAACGAAGGCCTGAAACAGGAGGTGGATTCCGGAGAGAGCGGGCAGGATCTGCAGGCTGCGGAGAACAGTGCAGGGAATCTGCAGGCTTCGGAGAACAATGCCGAAAATCTGCAGGCTTCGGAGAGCAGTGCAGAGGAACAACAGGGTGAATGGACGGAAACGGATGAGCCACAGGCCTCTGAGTGGGGCGGCGAGGTGACAGCGGGAGATGGGGGAGGAAACTCTGCTGCCTCTTATACGGAACTGGTGGATTATGAAGTGATCTGCCAGGATCCACAGGGAAATATCCTGAGATCCATCTCCGAAAACAGTGGTCTGAAAGGCCACATGGTCATTGTCGATGCGCCTGAGATCCGGGGATATACTCCCAGAGAGGACAGCCTTTCCATCACTTTGTCCGGAGCCGAAGAAGAGAATGTCGTGATATTTGTCTATGATACAAAAGGTAATATCCCGGATTCCGCCTTGCATTACAACGGGCACAGCTATTACGCATATGTGACTTCGGATGTCGATTCCTTCTGGGATGCTGTGTCTGTCTGTGAGGATATGGGCGGCTATATGGCAGTCATCAATGATGCCGACGAAAACAGAGCCCTCTATGAGTATGTTTTTGACCGGCTGGGGCTGGAAAGTGCCTATTTCGGATATACGGATGAAGGCTCTGGCGGAGACTGGTTCTGGGCAGGAGGTGACTCCTCCAGTTACGAAAACTGGGCGCAGGGTCAGCCGGATAATCTGATACACAATGGTAAAACAGAGGATTATGCCCTGTTTTATTACAGAGACGGACGTTATAAGTGGAACGACGGGGATTTCGGGCCGGATGCAAATGGCAATGTTATTTTCCTGATCGAGTGGGACTGGTGAAGAAGTGATGTAATCTGTTCACGCCCTCCCGAGGGCGTGAACAGATTACATTGCGTTCGGCGATTCCAATGCGCTGCGCGCGCCGAACGCCGATCCCCTCGGGTTTTCACTCGATCCACCAATTCTTTCCATCCGGGGCCGTGATCCGGTAGCGCAGGGCCCCGGCTTTGTTTCTGCACACGTGGGTGACAGCGACTGTGGTTCCGGCAGGAAGCTGACCGCCTGCAGTGTGTGCATTGACTGTACTGTACAAGGGGACTGCCTCCTGAAAGGAGATGTGGCTGTTTCTTCCAAGCGTGTATCGACAGGCCGAAGAGGCGGCCTTCAGCCCCTTGCCGTCGGAGATCAGGCAGAAAGTAACAGTACCCTCTTTTCCGGCAGTATTTCCGTGTCCGTACGTAGAAACGCTGCCGGGAGCACTGCCGGAGCCATTGCCCGGAGCACTGCCGGAACGATTGCCGGAACCTTGTCCGGAAGCGCTGCCTGCTTTTTTGCCGGAGGCTTTGCCGGAATTCCGGCTGGAACCACTGCCCGGGCTGCTGGTGGACATGATCCGGCTGCCAAGGCTGTCCGGGCCGGTACAGGAAAGCGTGATCCTGTCTGGCGAGACTCTGATCACAGGAGCTTTCCCATATGTGAAGTGTGCGTCGGGCATCTTTTGGATAAAGTCAAAGGTCTTTTCAAGGGACGGGACAGCGGAGACTGTTCTGCATCTGTAGAGCCGCAGGATGCGGCTTTTTTCGTCCTTGGGGGAGAGGATCGAAATACAGAGAAAGGCGCGGTGTCCCGGCTGCAGGAGCAGGGTGACAGGCTGTGCATCCGAGTAGTTCTTTTTGAAAGAAAAGACATCTTTTTGATTCACCCGGATCGTCAGGCTGCTGCGCAGCTTGCCGCTGCCGCGGGAAAAGATCTGGATGCGGTCTGCTTTGCCGTCTCCTGTCAGGTCATAGGAGGTATAGGAGTGGGCAGGTATGAGGTGGATCACAGCGCAGTTTGCCCCGCCCGCACCCTTCCAGTGTGTCATGTCGGTTCCGTCCTTTTTCGTGGAGACCAGTTCAGATGAGGAGATGGTGATCACCGGATCTTCCGGGTAGAACTTCCAATGGTTGCATGCCCAGAGGATATGATCCTCCGGCACGTGCAGGTTGTTCCTCAGGTATAAAAAGGAGGTGCGGGCACGGTCGCTGGAACTGGATTCGACCTCCAGGCGAAGGCTGGTATATACCGCATAGGACGGTGACAGCGTTCGAAGGAAAGAGGGAGTGTTGGAACCGCCTCTTCCGTGGTGGTTCATGACCATGGCATCGACCCTGCCGACGGATGCGCGTATCCTGTCCTCATCCCCTTTGTAAGGGGAACCTTTTTTATGGACGAGGCGGAGATTGTTCATGTCTCCTCCGATCCAGAATCTGCGGCTCCCCTGTGTGACCCGGACACCAAGAGAAAAGTGATTGTCTGAGTTCTCGTTGGCGAAGGCGGCCGCGCGGCAGCGTTTTGTCCTGCCCGGCTGCCATCTTGTGACCCCGTCTGTGCTCCAGATCTCCCAGTTGAAAAGCTGGACCTTGCTGCTGCCGAATCCGAAGGAAATATTGGAATCTGTAAAAAGGCCTTTAAAACGGGACTTACAGTCCGCATGGGACTGCAGCCAGGAGATCAGTCCGGCAGAGGCGGACGGGCTCGCTGCTTTGGATATAGAGAGGGCGTAGCTTACGCCTGTGATCTTCTTCGTGGAAGTATTGGAAGCCGCTGCCCTGAGTATTTTTTCATAAGTGGCCTGCAAACCGTCGGACCAGTGGGCGTCGAACTGTTTGAGGTACAACGATTTAACCGGGTAGTTTTTCAGAAGATAGACGGCGTTTCCGATGTGGTCATCGTGCATATGCGTCAAAACCAGGAACTCCAGGGATTTCACCCCGTGGCTCTGCAGGAAGGATTTCATGGCAGCGCTTCCTGCATTGCCTGTGTCGATCATTCCGAAACGATGGTTTCCCGCCTGGTCCACATTTTCCAGCAGAACGCAGAGGCCGTGGCGCCCGCTGAGCCAGGAGGAGACATACATGGTCGTCGTGCCCTTCGGGACAGCAGCGGGTTTGCCGGTCATGGACCCGGTGATATAGCCGGAATGATCCCCGGAAGCGGAAGAGAGATCCTCTGACGCTTTCCCCGCTTCAGAAGCGGATGCCGCACCGGCATCACCGGAAAGCCCGGTGGTGGAGGCAGAGATCTCCCAAAGGGTTGAATGATATATGAAAGCGGTAAGGATGGTGAGCAGAAGTACTGCCCGGAAGCTTGAGAGCATCCAGGTATCCATGCGAAAAAGAGAATGGAAACGTCCTGCTTTTGTGGTCCGTCTTGGAAGGTTGGTGTTTTTCACTGTCGCGCACTTTCTGTCTGTATATTCTGTCAATGGTCATTAAGGTGGTTGTCAGCAAAATGCAGTATGCTGCTTCAGAATTATAAGGGAAGAGGATATCCTAAAAAGGGTAGTATAGACAAAAATACACATAAATACAACTGGTGAGTTGTGTTTATCCCCCGTATTCCTCCATCAGTTTTTCGACGACCGGGTATCTTTTTTCAAAAAAGGTTCGGATCTCGTCCCGGAGGATCTCTTCGTAATCGAGTCCGCTGTCATTTCCGAAAAAGCGGCGGTAGTGGAGCTCTATGGGCTCCTTCAGCTGCAGGGAATAGGCATCGAGTTTTTCGTTTATGCAGGCAGGGGAAAAGATGGTCCTGCCGTACTCGAGGATGCGGGCGCTGAACTGTTCGCGGAAGCCGGGGTTGGCCCAGAGGCTTTTGAACATCTGCATATTCTTCGTGTTCAGGACGGATTTCATGGTGTCGTGATCGACCAGGTCCGGGGAGATGGCGGCGGAGTTCACATCGAAGAGAATCCAGCGCCAGCGGCCGTCGCGGTAGTCGCCGGCGGCAGGATCTGTCTTTTCCTGCGATTCGCTGCGGGAATCGTAGTCAGCATCGACTGAATCAGGATTCTGCCCTGACACATCAGAACCCTGTCCGATCGTATCATAATCCTGTCCGACTGAATCAGAGACCTGCCCTGACGCATCAGGATCCCGGACGGAAGTTCCCGTCCCCACATCTTTCCCCGCCTCTCCGCTCCTGGCCCTCCACAGGGCAAAGTTGCCGCCTGGCCAGTCGCCGCAGCGGGCGCAGTAGATGAGGGCGGCGCAGTAGTTGATATAGCTGTCCATGTCCATGAGGGAACAGGCCTTTTCGTAGTTCTCCGGCCTGGACATATCGTTGTTTTCAATGAAGGTTTTCATTTCCTCATACAGATCGAGGTCGTCCTCAGTGCCGACCTCGATCTCGTTGTTTTTGATTTCGATGACATCGTCCTCCGGGACGCCGTAGTAATAACTGAAGTATTTTTCGTCGTATTTTTCGGTCAGGAAATAAAAGCCCCAGAACTCGCCGTCCAGAAAGAGGAGGCAGGGCTCATAGTGCATCGTGGAGAAGTCCATACCGGCGGCAAGCTCGGAGACGAGCCGGTCCTTGGATCTGGTGTAGTAATCGTCGCCGCTCGAGGTCAGGGTCATGCGCTTGGCCTCGTAGCCGGTGCCGAAAAAGTCGTAGTGAAAAGTGGTGTTTCCCCCGTATTCCGTGCGGGCGTATAGGTTCAGGCTTTTGGGGAGAAATCCGCGGCTGCCGCCGCCCTGGATCCGGATGCCGGCCTGCTGCTGCAGAAGGAGGGTGCCGTCCGCGTCGAAAAACTGGATGTCCGCGGGGCGTTCCCAGCCGCGGCCCTTGTTGTGGTAGTTGGCGTCCCACCACCACCAGACGTGGCGGTACCAGATACTGCTGTCGTGAAAGGAGTCCGCGGCTGCGAAATCGTCGAAGGTCTTCCCGGTGACATAGATCCCCTTTTCATAATCAAAGAGGTTGGCCGGGTCGGTGACGATGGAGACGGTCCGGATGCCGTTGCCTTCCTGCAGGTTTCCGTATCCCGGGCGTTCCCCGTATCCGACAAACCAGACCCCGGTCTCGATGCTGCTGCGTCTGCCGTCCGGGGTATAATAGGCGGCGCGCAGGATCGTACACTTGTCGACGGGATCCTCCGGCACCCGGTAGTGCATCAGGCGCTCTCCCTTACCCAGCTCCTCGACCATTTTTTCGTCGAAGCCGGTCGTGACATCTGTCCGCAGGCTGTGGACATTTTCCCGCGGCGTGGCATCGGTGATCTCGATCTTTTTCTTTTCCTCGTAACGGAAGGTGCCTTCCCGGCCACGGACAGGTTCGGTTCCGTCCAGCGTGTAGTAGATCTCAGAGGTCGGGGCGGAGATCTCCAGGGTGAAAGGATCCTCATAAAAACCGGAGGGCTTTGAAAACAGCAGATTGCTTTTTTTGATCACATCGTTCTCATACTCTTGCGTCGGCGCATGAAAGCGCTTTTCCTTCGGGAGAAGGAAGGCTGCGAGAAGGAGAAGCGATAGGAGCAGCACCGCCGCCGGCAGGCGCCCGAAGCCCCCGGGCCTGGAATAATTCTTCATAATAGATGTTTTTATAGGATGTTTTTTTATAGAGGGTTTTCCTTTTCTAAGTGGTTGACAAACAGGTTGCAAACAGGTTGATGTTCCAGGTTGATGATTAATTTTGATGTTCGGTGAAGCACTTTTATACAAACGAATTTTCGAAAACGAAATGACAGTGCCGAACCGGTTTTTCCGTATTCGGCGGGATGTCCGGCTTATCGCGCAGCATTGTCTTCAGCAGGATCGTCAGTTTCTCACGAAGTAGTGTCTGCCCAGCCATTTGGAGAGGCCGTCGAGGCCGGGATAGACGATGCGCTCCGTGATGTTCTGGTGGTCGAGCATATCGCGGATCCTCCAGCGGAGCTCCTTCCGGATGATATAGCGGGCGGTGAGCTTCGTGTGGGAGTCGAGGAAGGTTTCAATGGTCTCTCCCCCGCTTTCCATTCCTGTCGGGATAATGGAAAAGAAGGAATACTGGTTGACGATGCGGGGATCCAGGGAGGGCGGCTCGATGATGACCATGGACCGGTTCTGCATGTCCTCATCGTACTGCTCGAGACTGCCGCATATTTCCCGCAGCATACCGACGGAAAAAACGGTCGTATTATACTTTTTGATGATCTCCCGATAGTTGCGGGGGAGCATAGCGTGGAGCTCGTGAATGTCGATCCGCCAGATGACGGAGTCCCGGGTGCCCATATCCTCGAGATCATTTTCCGATACCGCAAAGTGGAGTGCGATCATGGGGGAGAAGGACCAGTCCAGAAGGCGCGTCGGAAGGCCGTGGTGCTGGCCCAGGATCATCTGGTTCCATACGGAGCGTTCGATCGTCGGTTCCTCCAGGATCGCATATTTGGTAAAATTGAGCAGCATCGGTGGCTCCAGGATCCGGCTTTTTTCCTTGCAGTTGCGGCGCAGGCTCGTGGAGAGGACATAAGAGGAATCCGGTTCGCCCCGGTAAATAAAGAGGTTGCGGTGCCGCCCCAGATCCTCCCGGTACTCCTGCTCGGAGACCATATTGAACAGATCCTCCATGGTGTTGATCTCAATGTCTTGGATCATGCAGACCTCCCGGTTTTATGATTTATGAAACAGTTCACATAAAACAGTTCATATGAAACAGTTCAATGAAAAGTGAAACAGTTCAATGAAAAGCAGAAAAAGTAAAAAACAGGTTAATCAGTTCTCTCATACAGTATAATTGTGGAAAAAGACGGCGTCAACGAGAACGACTCCTGTGCTGCGAGAACGGAGAACAATGCATGTGCCACAGAAATTATCGTTGTATTTGCGGCTGTACAGGGGAATGATCCTGCGGCTGTATAAGGGAAAATTTGACGGTGTACAGGGAAAAAATCTTCTTGCACAACCATGGTGCGCGTGCTATAATCGGAATGCTGTTTCAGAGAGCAGCAGTGAACTTTTACACAGGTGTACCGGTTCGGGAGGCCCCGGAGCGGTGCGCTATGCACATTTGAATCATACGGGACGCTTAAACCAGCATTCCGGGCAGGATCTGGGTCCTGGTCCGGTATCCGGCGTCCAGGTAAGGAGGAAAATCATGAGAGAGGGAATCCATCCCAAGTATTATCAGGCAACTGTCACCTGCAACTGCGGCAACACCTTCGTGACCGGCTCCACATCTCCGGAGATCCACGTCGAAGTTTGCTCCAAGTGCCATCAGTTCTATACCGGCACGCAGAAGACGGCGGCTGCCAAGGGACGTATCGATAAGTTCAACAGGAAGTATGGCCTGGGCAACAACTGATATTGATACTCGAGACAGACGGCAAGGCGGCAGTGGGTATTCCCCCTGTGCCTTGCCGTTATTGTTATATAGAAAAAAACGCAGCTGTGCGGACGGTAAGACGGACCGTACTGTACTGCATGCGGCTTTATTGCAGGATTTTTGTGAACGAAAGGGCAGTAGTGCATACTATGAAGGCTTGCAGGCAGCGAAACTCCGGAATCGGCGGCCAGGCGGTTCTGGAGGGCGTCATGATGCGCAATGGAGAGGACTATGCGGTCGCGGTGCGCAAAAGTGACGGAAGCATTGTTTTAAAAAAAGAAAAGTACAGGGGCTTTTTTGCGGATTTACCGCTGAAGAAGATCCCTTTTATACGGGGAATCTTTGTCTTCATTGATTCCATGGTTCTGGGACTTCGCTGTACGGATTACTCCGCCACGATCTACGCGGAGGATGATCCGGAAGAAGAGGAGGACCGGGAGAAGAAGAGAAAAGATCCAGAGCATATAGAGACTGGAGAGCCTAAAGAGTATAAAGCGGATGAAGCGAATGATCAGGACCGGCGGAATGATACTGTCGGGGAGCGGGAGCCTGCGCAGGAATCACTGCCGGAACGGATCCTGATGGGGGCTGTGATGGTGGTCAGCTTTGCCCTGGCACTGGGCCTCTTTATGGTCCTTCCCTATTTCGTCGCCTCTCATATCGTGCGGTTCGTTGGAAATGCGGCACTCCTCTCCTTGTTTGAAGGAGTGATCCGCATCGGGATCTTCGTCCTCTATATCCTGCTGATCTCACAGATGAAGGATATCCGCAGGCTCTTTATGTACCACGGAGCAGAGCACAAGTGCATCAACTGCATCGAGAACGGCTATGAACTGACGGTGGAGAATGCTTCGAAGGCAACACGCCTGCACAAGCGCTGCGGGAGCAGTTTCATCCTCTTTGTCATGATGGTCAGCATTGTCCTGTTCTTCTTTATCCGGGTCGGCAATCCCGTAGCCCGCGTGGGGCTTCGGATCCTGCTCCTGCCCGTGATCTCGGGCATCTCCTATGAACTGATCCGGTTTGCGGGCAGCTCCGACAACCCTGTGATCTCCATCCTGTCCAAACCCGGCCTCTGGCTGCAGGGCCTGACGACGCGGGAACCGGACGCAGAGATGCTCGAAGTCGCGATCGCCTCGGTTGAGGCCGTCTTCAACTGGAAGGAATACCTGGAAAAACAGTGAGCCAGGCGGAAATGAACTGCTTCGCAGTTCATCAAATGCCGTGCTTGCACGGGCATTTGCGGACATTCGGCTGTTATATATACGAAGTAGGTGAGTATGAAAATTGGGTCAACCTGCCGCGAAGTCTATGAAGAGGGAGCAGCCCTCCTGGGCGCCCTGGAGGACGGCCGGCTGGACGCGCGTCTCCTTCTGGAGCATTTCTGCGGCATCAGCACACAGAGGCTCCTGGCGGACCCGGATCTGCCGGTGGACGCAGATGGGCGGGACGCTTTTTTTTCAGGTGTCCGGAGGAGGGCGCAGCGGGAGCCGCTGGCGTATATCATCGGGGAGCAGTCCTTTATGGGACTGCCCTTTGTCGTATCTCCGGATGTGCTGATTCCGGAACAAGACACGGAGAATCTGGTGGAGGAGGCGCTTCGGCATCTGGAGGACGGATCCAGGATTCTGGATCTGTGCACGGGCAGCGGCTGCATCCTGCTGAGCCTGCTGCGCTATTCCAACGGTTGTACCGGTGTCGGAACGGATCTGTCGCCGGAGGCCTTGAGGATCGCGCAGGAAAACGCCCGGATCCTGGGGCTGGACGCGCAGACCATCTGGCTGCAGGGAGACCTCTTTTCGGCGCTGGAGAATGCTTCCGGGTCCCCGGAGAGGCTGAAAAAAAACAGACAGGGATCCGGGGCGGTTTCCGCTGCAGCTGATGTAGATCCGGCAGATGGAAATCCGCCAGACAGATATCCGGCAGATGGAAATCTGGTAGATCATAATCCGGCAGATAGAGATCAGGTAGATGAAAAACAGGTATATGGAAATCCGACAGAAGGAAATTCGGCAGACCGGAATCCGGAACCGGCGGAATACGGGAAGGTTTTGTCATGATCCGGAAGAAGAAATGGTCCGGTCCTGCCGGACAGGTTTGATCTGATCATCTCCAATCCCCCCTATATTCCTTCCGCTGTGATCGGGACCCTCGCGCCCGAGGTCCGGTGTGCGGAGCCACGGCTCGCGCTCGACGGCGGGGCGGACGGGCTGGATTTTTACCGGAGGATCATTGCAGAGGCACCTGATCATCTGGTGATCGGGGGGAGGCTGATGCTTGAGATCGGTTATGACCAGGGGGAGGCTGTCGCCGCTCTCCTGGAGAGGGCGGGGTATTACGGCACGGAGATCCTGCAGGATTACGGAGGAAACGACCGCGTCGCGACGGCTGTCCGAAGCGCACTGCGACAGAGCTGACAAAAAGCCGGGACTATATAGGAAGCAAATGCCCTGAAAAAAAAACAAGCCCGTGAACTGAGCGGGGCCATATGTCCCGATGGATACAGGCCCGTGAAATGAAATAAGGAAAAGAAAGAAGCAGGATATGTTCGAAAAACTGGAAGGTGTTGTCCATAAATACGAGGATATTTCGCGTGAGCTGATGAGTCCGGATGTCGCTTCCGACCAGAAGCGATTCAGGGCGCTGATGAAGGAGCAGAGTGACCTGACGCCCCTGGTGGAGACCTATCAGGCCTATAAGAAGGCGGACGCGGACGCAGAGGATGCCCAACTGATGCTGGAGGAGGAGAGCGATGAGGAGATGCGTGCGCTCGCCAAGGAGGAACTGGCGGAGGCCAGGCAGTCACTCGATGAGCTGCAGGAGAAGCTGCGGATCCTGCTCCTCCCCAGGGACCCCAACGATGACAAAAACGTGATCGTGGAGATCCGCGCAGGAGCCGGCGGAGATGAGGCGGCGCTTTTTGCGGGCGATATCTACCGGATGTATGTGCACTATGCGGAGAGCCGCGGCTGGCGGGTGGAGACGGTGAGTTTCGAGGAGATCGGCATCGGCGGAATGAAGTCGGTCAGCTTCATTATCTCTGGAAAAGGAGCCTATTCGAGGTTAAAATATGAGAGTGGGGTGCACCGCGTGCAGCGCGTGCCTGTCACGGAATCGGGCGGCAGGATCCATACCTCCACCAGTACGGTGGCGGTGATCCCGGAGGTCGAGGAGGACATTCAGATCGATATCCCTGACAAGGATGTCCGCATCGATGTGATGCGCGCTTCCGGAAACGGCGGACAGTGCGTCAATACCACGGATTCGGCGGTCCGCCTCACACATTATCCGACCGGGATCGTGATCTACAGCCAGACCGAGAAGTCGCAGCTGCAGAACAAGGCAAAGGCCTGGGCCCTCCTGCGGTCCAAGCTCTATGACCTGGAGATGCAGCGCCGCCACGACGAAGAGGCGGACCTGCGCAGGAGCCAGATCGGCACCGGGGACCGCTCGGAGAAGATCCGCACCTACAACTTCCCGCAGGGACGCGTGACGGACCATCGGATTAAGTGCACGCTCTATAAGCTGGATTCTTTTTTGAATGGGGATATGGACGATATCATCGATCCCCTCATCGCCGCGGATCAGGCCGCAAAGCTTCAGAAATCGGTCGATACCGATTTCTAAAGCTTGAGAGCCGTCCGCAGGGCGTCCGTCTCTGAGATCCCGTCGGAGAAATCGCCTGCGCGAATTTCTCCTCGGGGGCCGCGGGGCGCGGGGCGCCCCGGGCCAAAGCCGCAAAGCTTCAGAAATCGGTCGATACCGATTTCTAAAGCTCCAGAGCCGTCCGCAGGGCGTCCGTCTCTGAGATCCCGTTTTTATGAGACAGAATATGACTTACTGTGGTACACCTGTGGGTCGTGCATCTGCAGTAAAAATCTTTTGCAGAGTGGAAAGTGCGGAAGATGACAAAAAGAACCGTCCCTTTTGTCACTTTCAAATAATAAGTGAGGACAGGACAATGGCAAATCTCTTTGGCGCGATCGATGTCGGCAGCCATGAGATAGAAATGAAGATCTTCGAGCTGTCCAAAAAAAACGGTATCCGGCAGGTGGATGATCTCATCCATCTGATCGATCTGGGGACGGATACCTATAACGACGGGCGGATCAGTCCGCCGCATGTCGCGGAGGTCAAGAGGATCCTGCTGGATTTCAGGCATGTCATGGAGATGTACGGCGTGCGGGAGTACAGGGCCTGCGGGACGAGCGCCTTCCGGGATATGGACAATGCGACGATCGTCCTGCGGCAGATCGAACAGGAGACCGGGATCCACATAGAGATCCTTTCGAATTCCGGCCAGCGTTTTCTTGATTACAAATCCATCGCCTCCAAGGGGGAGGACTTCAACCGGGTGATCGGAAGAGGGACGGCCATCGTCGATATCGGCGGCGGGAGTATTCAGATCTCTCTGTTTGAAAAAGACCGCCTGGTACAGACGCAGAATCTCCAGCTGGGGGTCCTGCGCCTGCAGGAACAGCTGCACAGGATCGGCGCCGGAAGCCATCGGCTGCCGGCGCTCGTGGAGGAGATCGTCGGCTCTCAGTTCGAGGTCTTTGAAAATCTGTACCTGGAGAATATAAGCATCCGGAATATCATTATCGTGGATGATTATATCTCCGAGGTCGTGCAGAAGCACAAGATCGATTTCCAGACCCATATGACAGAGACACCGGAAAAGGCACGCAGGAAGGAAGGATTTGTCTCGACGGCGGACTTCAGGCAGTTTATGTCCGCCCTGCAGCAATATGACCGCACGGATCTGGCGCTGCAGCTGGGGATCGAAGATGACAATGTCCCCCTGCTGCGGATCAGTGCCATCATGGTGCGCTGCATTGCGGATCGGATGGGGGCGGCCCTTCTCTGGTTCCCCTGTGTGACCCTGTGTGACGGGATCGTCTATGAATTCGCCCAGGAAAGAAGGTATCTGAAGTCGGCCCATGATTTTGAGCAGGATATCCTGGCCTGCGCAGACCAGATCAGCCGCCGCTATCTCGGAAACGGAGACCAGTCCCCCGTGATCGAGAGGATCGCCCTGCGGATCTTTGACAGTACCAGGAAGCTCCATGGAATGGGGCGCCGGGAGCAGCTCCTCTTGCAGATCGCTGCGATCCTGCAGGACTGTGGGAAATACATCAGCATGACGAACCTCGCGGAAAGCAGCTGCAGCATTATCAGATCCAACGAGATCATCGGGATCTCGCAGACGGAGCAGAAGATCGTCGCCTGTGCGGTGCGTTTTCTCTATGAACCTTTTTCCTACCGGAAGCTGCTGGCACAGGAATCCACGCTGGACGAAGCAGCCTGCATGACCATAGCCAGACTCACAGCGATTCTGGGAGTGGCAAACGCGCTCGACAGGTCCCGCCGCCACAAATTCCGCGACCTGCAGATCCGGAATCTGGAGCGGGACAGGAAGATGGTGATCACCGTGGAGACGGGGGAGGATATCAGCCTGGAAAAGGGCCTGTTCGGCAGGCGCGCGGACTTTTTTGAAGAGGTTTTCGGGATTCGTCCTGTCATCAGGCAGAAAAAGGGTTGATGCGCGGAGGGCCGCAGCAGAGGCCGTCTCCGGTCCATCGTACATAATCCATTGTACATAAGGAGTAAGTTATGTCGGAGCTGACGATGAAATACGCAAATCCTGACTATTATCACAACCGGGAGCTGAGCTGGCTGCAGTTTGACCGCCGGTGCCTGAGCGAGGCCAGAAACAGGGACAACCCCCTCTTTGAGCGCCTCAAGTTTCTGAGCATCACGGCGTCCAATCTGGATGAGTTTTTCATGGTGCGCGTCGCCTCGCTCCAAGATATGGTGAATGCGGGTTATAAAAAGCGGGATATCGCAGGAATGACGGCACAAGACCAGCTCGCGGCGATCCTGGAGGATGTGCACAGCTTTATGCAGCAGCAGTACTGGACCTACAATCGGCAGCTTCTTCCGGGACTGCGGGAAAACGGGCTGGATGTTGTGGAGCGGTACGAGGACCTGACGCCGGAGGAACAGAGCTTTGTGGACCAGTACTTTGACAGCGAGGTCTTTCCTGTGCTCACCCCCATGGCGGTGGACAATTCCAGGCCTTTTCCGCTTGTGCGAAACAAGAGCCTGAATCTGTGCGCGCTGCTCACGCGCAAGGAGGGGACCGGGCAGGGGATCCCGGGTTATCTGCGCAAGGCCAAAAAATCCTTCCGGGAGGAGGATCTGCATACAGTAAGAGAAGAGAAGACGGCGAAGGATACCGGAAAAACGGCGAAGGAATCCGGCGCGAAGACAGCGTTGAAAGAGGTCCGTTCCCTCAAGGCTGAGAAAGACCAGAAGCTCTCCGATGAGGAGAAGGAGGCAAAAGGGAAAAACCCCGCGGAAAAGGCCCCGAAGGAGAAGGAGGCAAAGGGGAAAACCCTCGCGGAAAAGGCCCCGAAGGAGAAGGAGGCAAAAGGGAAGAACCTCGCGGAAAAGGCCCCGAAGGAGAAGGAGGCAAAAGGGAAGAACCCCGGGGAAAAGGCTCCGAAGGAGAAGGAGGCAAAAGGGAAAACCTCCGGGGAAAAGGCTCCGAAGGAGAAGGCGGCTAAAGAGAAGACCGCAAGAGAAAAGGCTGCAAAGGAAAAGACCGCAAAGGAAAAGACGGAAAAGGACAGGACTCCCGGGGAAAGGGGCTCCGGAGAAAAAGAACTGCTGCAGTTCGCCACGGTGCAGGTGCCGGCGGTCCTGCCCCGCATCCTGGAGCTGCCGGAAGCTTCGGCTCCGGCTCCCCATGGACTCCCTTCTGTGCAGCCTGCTGACTCCGAAGTACCGGCTGCGCCGCCCGCCGGGGGGCGCAGGGTGATTTTCCTGGAGGAGATCATCCGCCACCATCTGGGCAGTCTGTTCCTGCACTACGATGTCCTGTGCGCCTTCCCCTATCGGGTCACGCGCAATGCGGATCTCACGATCGAGGAGGACGAGGCTTCGGACCTTCTCAAGGAGATCGAGAAGCAGCTCAGGAAGCGCCAGCGCGGGTATGCCATCCGTCTGGAAGTGGAGAGCGGGATGGACCCCCGGCTCCTCGATTTCCTGCGAAGAGAGTTTGAGGTCCCTCAGGACAGGATCTTTGAGATCGAGGGACCGCTGGATCTGACATTTTTGATGAAGGTCTACGGGATCGACGGCTTCGAGTGGCTGCGGGAGAGTCGGTACGCCAAGCCGCAGGAGAACCCGAGACTTCCCGCCGGCTGTGATATTTTTGAACAGATCCGGCAGGGCGATATTTTCATGCATCATCCCTACCAGACCTTCCGGCCGGTGGTGGATTTTGTCGCGCAGGCGGCGGACGATCCGGGTGTGCTTGCGATCAAGCAGACCCTCTACAGGGTGAGCGGAAATTCGCCCATCATCGCGGCGCTGGCCCGCGCCGCGGAAAACGGGAAGCAGGTCACGGTGCTGGTCGAGCTCAAGGCCAGGTTTGACGAGGAGAACAATATCGTCTGGGCGAGGATGCTCGAGCGCGCGGGCTGCCATGTCATCTACGGGCTTGTCGGACTGAAAACGCACAGCAAGATCACGCTTGTGGTGCGCAGGGAGGACGACGGGATCCGCCGCTATGTCCACCTGGCAACCGGCAATTACAATGACACGACCGCGAAGATCTATACGGATATCGGTCTGATGACCTGCCGCGACGATATCGGGGAGGACGCCACCAGCGCCTTCAACATGCTGTCCGGTTACTCGGAGCCCTGCTACTGGAACCGCCTGGCCCTGGCGCCGCTCTGGCTCAAGGACCGGTTCCTGTACCTGATCGGGCGGGAAGCGGCACATGCAAAAAGCGGGGAGAAAGCCCGCATCCTCGCGAAGATGAATTCTCTGTGTGATCCCGACATTATGGCGGCCCTCTATGAAGCGAGCTCTGCGGGAGTAAAGATCGACCTCATCGTCCGCGGGATCTGCAGCCTGAAGACCGGGATCCCCGGCGTCAGCGAGAACATACGCGTGCGCTCCATCGTCGGCAATTTCCTCGAGCACAGCCGGATCTTTTATTTTGAAAACGGAGGAAGACCCGAAGTCTATGCGTCCAGCGCCGATTGGATGCCCCGGAATCTCGACCGCCGCGTGGAGATCCTCTTTCCCATCGAGGACCGGGAGATCGCCGGGCAGGCGGTCCATATCCTGGAGCTGGAGCTGGAGGACACGGTCAAAGCGCACGTTATGAAGCCGGACGGCTCCTATGAACGGGT
>JAFWDM010000067.1 GCA_017513005.1 Lachnospiraceae bacterium | reverse complement strand
TAGATGCCACGATCCCGATGTTGGGGGTGACGACCGGCGCGGCCGCCGTGCCTTCGCAGTCACAGGAGACGGACATGTTGCGCAGGACGTTCACAAAGGTGATGTTTTTGCCGAAGTGGTCGATCGTTCCCTTGGAGGACTCCGCCATGCGTTCCATCAGCTCCTCCTCGGCGATATCCCAGTGGTTGAACTTGCCGGTCCTGGTGTGGATCTGGGCCTTTCCGACCAGCGCGTCCGCACAGCCGATGCCGATATTTTTGTTGGATCCGCCGAAACCGCCCATCACATGGCCCTTGAAATGGGTCAGGACAAAGAGGGAGTCATAGTTCAGCAAATGACTGCCGACGGAGATCTCCGGGATCCACTTCGCGCCCTTGACCGGCAGCATTGCCGTTCCGTCCTCGTCCATGATATCGACCGGGCAGAAGGTCCAGCCGTTATGCCGGATGGTGTCGCGGTGCTTTTCGGTGCTGTCGCGGTCACCTGGATAAAAGGTGTTCGTATCCACGATAACTGCGTCCTTCAGACCCGGCTCCTTTTCGATCAGGTTTTTGACCCAGGGGCGCGGGATGATGTTGGGACCGTCCTTTTCTCCGGTGTGCAGCTTGATCGCCACCTTGCCGGTGATACAGCCGTTCACTTTTTCATAGATCTTCTGCAGGCCCTCCGGGGACAGATCGCGTGTAAAATAAACGATCGATTCGTTGCCGGAGCGCTCTTCATACGGGATATATTTCTCGCCGTCCTTGCCGGGAACTGCGTTGGGGATCATCTTTACGTCTGCCATCTTCTTTTCCTTTCTTTTACAGCCTGCTATGTGGGAGTTCTGTCAGTATCTTATAATGATAAGGGCAAAAGGTCGGCGCTTTTGACCCTGCTATCATTTTATCAGATACATTTTGAAAAGGCTATAAAAATCCCCCGGAGGGGGATTTTTATATTCTTCATCGCGGGTACCCGCGGCTTCAGTCGTGGGATACGCGCACAAAAGGGAAACTTACTTCACCGCGGGTACAATCCCGCAATGAAGAATAAAGCTCCGGGGCAAACCGAAGGTTTGCCGGATGCCCACGCGTGCGGTGCGTAAAAGAGGGTCTCAGAGGTACTTTCCCGTGATGCTGTGCGGGTCATGTCTGATCTCCTCCGGTGTCCCGGCGGCGACGATCCTGCCGCCGGCTTCTCCGCCGCCCGGGCCCATATCGATCACATAGTCGGCATTTCTGATGACATCGAGGTCGTGCTCGATCACGATGATCGTAGCACCATTGTCGATCAGGCTCCGGAAAACATGCAGGAGGGTCTCCACATCGAGAGGATGCAGGCCGATGGTCGGTTCGTCAAAGACAAAGACAGAGTCCGACTGACCTCTTCCCATCTCACTTGCCAGCTTGAGACGCTGTGCCTCCCCGCCGGACAGGCTTGGGGTCTCCTCTCCCAGTGTCAGGTAACCCAGTCCCAGGTCGTGCAGGACCTGAAGCCTCCGGCTGACTCTTGGAAGGTCTGCACAGGCATCAAGCGCTTCGTCTATGCTCATGTCCATGAGCGCAGGGAGGGTATATCCCTCCGGAGCTTTTACACTCTCCTTTGCCGTCCCCTTTCCATTTTTGGGGAGTCGGCGGATCAGGCCCGCTTCCTTCGAGTATCGGGACCCTCCGCATTCGGGACAGGGAATATCCACATCCGGCAGAAACTGCACATCGAGACTGATCGTCCCGGTGCCGTCGCAGACCGGGCAGCGCAGTTTCCCGGTGTTATAGGAGAAATCTCCCGCCTTATAGCCCTTTTCCTTCGCATCGGGTGTCCGCGCATATGCCTTGCGGAGCTCATCATGTACTTCCGCATAGGTCGCCACGGTCGAACGCACATTGATCCCGATCGGTGTCGCATCGATCAGCTTTACCTGCCGGATCCCCTCTGCCGAGACTGCCCGCACATGCCCGGGCAGGCCCTTGCCCCTGATCAGACTCTCCAGGGCCGGGAGCAGGCTCTCGAGGATCAGGGTCGTTTTTCCGGAGCCGGAGACGCCGGACACGGCGATCATGCGTCCTTTCGGAAAATCCGCTTCCAGCGGTTTTACCGTGTGGATCTGCGAGGTGGACAGATGGATCCTTCCCATCTCGAACAGTTTGTCCGCGGGTACATGCAGGCCGGTATCGATGGTCCTTTTTCCCGTGAGAAAACCGGCAATTCTGGAGGCGGGATCCTTTTCCACCTGTGCAAGGGGACCCCGGGCGATGATGGTCCCGCCCTTTGCGCCGGCCTCCGGCCCCAGTTCGATCAGCCAATCCGCCTCCTTCAGGACATTTGTGTCGTGGTCCACGAGGACGACCGTATTTCCGTCCGCGAGCAGGTCCCGCATGACCCCGGTGAGCCCCTCCAGATTCGAGGGATGCAGACCGATCGAGGGCTCGTCCAACACATAGAGGACGCCGGTCGTGCGGTTGCGCACCGCGCGGGCCAGCTGCATCCGCTGCCGTTCTCCCGTGGAGAGGGTTGAGGCGCCGCGGTCCAGCGTCAGATAGGAGAGCCCCAGGTCAATCAGCCTTTTTGCGGCTCCGAGAAAGGAATCGCAGATACTCGCCGCCATCGGCCGCATATGGGCAGGAAGAGAGTCCGGGACGCCCTGCACCCAGTCCACCAGACCGGAGACTGTCATTGCGCAAGCCTGATCGAGGGAGATCCCGAAAAGCCTGGGGGCCCGGGCTGCGTCCGAGAGCCGGGTCCCTCCGCAGTCCGGGCAGACATCCTGCCGTAGAAATTTTTCCACCCGCTTCATGCCCTTTTCATCCTTCACCTTCGAGAGGGCATTTTCGACCGTGTAGGTGGCGTTGAAATAAGTGAAATCCATATCCCCCGCTGCACCGCTGGTCTTATTCTGGTAGATGATGTTCTTTTTGACTGCGGGTCCGTGAAAGACGATCTCCCGTTCCTTTGGCGTCAGCTCCCGGAAAGGGACGTCTGTCCGGACCCCCATCTCCCGGGCGATATCCTTCATAAGGGACCACATCAGAGTCTGCCAGGGAGCCACCGCGCCCTCGTCGATCGAAAGACTCTCATCCGGTACCAGCGTCGATTCGTCTACAGTACGAATGACCCCGGTCCCGTCGCACCGGCGGCAGGCCCCCTGGCTGTTGAAGGCCAGCTCCTCCGCACCGGGCGCGAAAAAATGCTCTCCGCAGACCGGGCAGACCAGGTCCAGTCCCGCTGCAACGTTCAGGGAAGGTTCCAGGTAATGCCCGTTCGGGCACCTGTGCGAAGCCAGCCTCGAAAACATGAGCCGCAGGCTGTTTAATAACTCGGTCCCCGTTCCGAAGGTACTGCGGATGCCGGGGACACCCGGCCGCTGCCGCAGGGCCAGGGCTGCCGGTACATAGAGCACCTCGTCCACACTCGCCTTCTGCGCCTGCGTCATCCGCCGCCTCGTATAGGTAGACAGCGCTTCCAGATATCTGCGGGATCCCTCCGCGTAGAGGATCCCCAGGGCCAGCGAAGATTTCCCGGAACCAGAGACCCCCGCGATCCCGACGATCCTGTGCAGCGGAATATCGACGTCGATGTTTTTGAGGTTATGCACCCGTCCGCCGCGGATCTTTATGTGTGCCGGTGCATCCTGTGCGTGCTGATTCATTTTGTCCCTCATCTGACATGTATGATTATCTTTCGAATCGTATTCGTACGTCTGTATCCCGGATATCTGCAGACCATACAGCAGCCTCAGAGAGTGATCTCCTCTCCCTCCCTGGCGAAGTGGATGCCTTTTCCTTTCCATTCTGCCTCACGGACCAGGAGGTCTTCGTCTGTCCTGCCCGGGTCGTGATGGATCACCCACAGCTGCCCGGCCCGGCTCTCTTCCAGGAGCCGCAGTCCGTAATCCGGGGTGGAATGGCCGAACCCCCTGTGCTTTTCCAGCTCCTCCGCAGCATACTGGCCGTCGTACAGGATCAGGTCTGCATCCTGTGCCAGCCTGACAAGCCTGGCGAAGGAGTCCGGCTCATATTCATAATCTGTCGCATAGACGATACTCTTTCCCTGAAAGCACAGCTTCATGATCCAGCTGCCTCCCGGATGATTTCCCGGCACCCCCTCTATGGTCAGGCTGCCGAGATGCAGCGGAAAGGATAGAGGCAGGAACCTGACATCCCCGCCGCAGGCCTGCAGGCGCACAGGCCAGAAAGGAGGGGAATACAGCCTGTCCATGGCCACAGCCGGGATCTCCCCCGGACCGACGGGGACATGGATCACGGTCTCCTCTCCCGCCTTCGAGAGCCGCGGATACATGCCCAATCCCAGCAGGTGATCCAGGTGCAGATGAGTCAGGAGTATGTGAGGAGGCGCGGGAAAGTCCACGGGAGCGGTCAAAAGCCCCGTCCCCGCATCCAGAAACACTGTCTCCCGCCCGGCAGTGACCATATAACAGGAGGTGGAACCTCCGAAAACCGACCGGTTTTTGAGAGACAGGGCCATAGATCCTCTTGTACCCAGAACCCTCAGACGCATCGTGGTATCCTGCATGTGTAGTATCTGCCTTTCTATAATAAAATGATGTTTAGGTCAAAAGGTGGTCAAGTAACCCTCATACCCGTCGATGCGGTCGCCGACAAAATTATAGGTGGTATAATAGCGGATCTCCTGAATGATCCCGGGCACGTAGTCCGCCAGTATGACAAAGCCGGATGCATCCTTCGTCACGATTTCCCTGTAGTCTGTATGCATGTCTAAAGAAAAAGCCTCCGTTTCGTAAGAACTTAAATCGTCACGACTCCCTCAAAAACAGTCGTCGCCGGGCCGGTCATCCAGACCAGGTTTTTCTCCCTGTCCCACTCGATCAGAAGTTTTCCCCCCAGGACCTGCACCTCCAGCTTTGGTGCCGTGAGACCGTTTAATACGCCGGCTACGCAGACCGCACAGCACCCGGTCCCGCAGGCCAGGGTCTCACCGGATCCCCGCTCCCAGACACGCATCTTTACATGCTCCCGGTCGACGATCTGTACAAACTCCGTATTGGTCCGGTTCGGGAACCGGTGGTGGTTTTCAAAGAGGGGACCGGTCTTTTCGATCTGCAGGGCCGCCACATCGTCAATATAGACGACCGCGTGAGGATTGCCCATGGAGACACAGGTCATCTCATACTCTTTTTCTGCCTCATCCGAATGAATCGCGCTCCTGCCTGCATCCTGCCCGGCGCTCCCGGCCGGAGCCGGAGAAAGGGCCTCCTTTGCGGACACCCGGATCCTCTGCGCCACGACGGGAGAGGCATCCGCGATCACGGGGATCTGTGCCGCCTCCAAGATCGGCGCTCCCATATTTACGCGGACGGAAGAGACTGTTTCTGTTTTCCCGTGTGCCGCTTCCTGCGAGCCTGCCTTTTCCGTGTAGAGTGTGAGATATTTGACCTGCCCGAAGCTCTCGACCGTGATCTCCTTTTGTCCGTCAGCCCCTTGTCAAAGACGAACTTGCCCACACACCGGATGCCGTTGCCGCACATCTCACCGCGGGTCCCGTCCGCGTTCCACATCTCCATCTCAAAATCCGCGATTTCTGAAGGATTGATAAAGATCACGCCGTCCCCGCCGATCCCGAAGTGCCTGTCGCTGAGCTTTCTGACGATCTGCGGCTTATTTCGGGGATCGATCTCGTGGTCAAAGCCGCTGATATAGACATAATCGTTCCCGCAGCCTTCCATCTTTGTAAAATGCAGATCCATTTTCCTGTCATTTCCCTTTCTGTTCCTGTCCGTTTCTTTCGCTTCTTCTATATCTGCCACATGCATGCGCACGTTCTTTCTTCTGTATCTGCCACATGTATACGCATGATCTTACAGGTCACCGGCTCTTAAGCCGGCTTTCTGACAGCGGCCATGACCCGCTCCGTCTGCGCATTCACTTCGCCGCCCTGATCGGCATCCTGCATGGCGGCCCATTCGAGTCCCGCTTTGCCCGCCGCCAGGCGGAGCTGATCTGCCGTGTAGCCCCTCTGCCGGTGCACCTCATTGAAGCGCCGGAAGAGACTTCCGTCATGATCGGCAGCCTCCGGGCTTTCCGAGACAAAAATGGCCAGGTCGTATTCATTGATACAGGTCTCCGGATCATACCAGTTGTCCCAGATAAAGGCGCAGTCCCCGCGGTCCTCCGCGATCGTCTGGTTCCCGATCACATCCCGGTACAGGTGGACCGTCTTGAAGTCAAAGACAAAGACCCCGCCCGGCAGAAGCCCCCTGCGGACACAGGCAAACAGTTTCTCCAGGTCCTGTATCTCCAGCAGATAATTGATACTGTCGCCGACACTCACCATGGCGCCTGCGGCGCCGTAGAGTTCAAACTCCCGCATATCCTGCAGACTGTAGAGAATGTCGCTGCCGGACCGGTTTTTCCGCTCCTGCGCGATCGCGAGCATATCCTCCGACAGATCGATCCCGATCATATCGTAGCCGCGTCCCGCCAGGATCTCCGTGAGCCTCCCGGTGCCGCAGCCCAGGTCGACGACGATATTGCGTTCATCGACAGCCGGACCGTCACCTGCAGCCTGTCCGGCCGGAGCCGCAGGCACGCCATATGCGTCCAAAAAGCCGCATACGCGGTCCGCCCAGTCCTCGTATGGTTCCTGATCCATGAATGTATCGTAGACGTAGGCAAAATTTGTATAACTGTCCATTGGCTCTCTTTTCCTTCAAAACTGTACGGAAGGTACCGGTCAGGCCAGGATCTCCCGCAAAGCTTCGACGACCCTGTCCATCTGGGCGTCCGTTCCGATGGTGATGCGCAGGTAATCGCTGATCCCGGGCTTATTGAAATGCCGTACGATGATCTTCCTCTCCCGGAGCCTTGCCTGCAGGTCCGCCCCGGTAAAGGCGGGGTGCTTTGCAAAGACAAAATTGGACTTTGAATCCGGGAACAGGAAGCCAAGCCTGCGCAGCTCCGCTTTAAACCGCTCACGGGTCGCCGCGATCTTACCGGTCGTCTCCTTGAACCAGGCGGTGTCCTTCGCGGACGCAGTACCGATCCGGATCGAAGGCAGGTTCATCGTGTAGGAATTAAAGGAGAATTTCACATCCTTCAGATAGCGGATAAGCTTTTCGTTCCCGATGGCAAAACCGACGCGGGCCCCCGCCATGGCGCGGGACTTGGAAAAGGTCTGCACCACGAGCAGGTTCTCATATTTTTTCAGGAGGGGAAGAGCGGTCTGCGCGCCGAAGTCCACATAGGCCTCGTCCACGATGACGATGCTGTCCGGGTTGCCCTCGATGATGCGCTCCACTTCGGGAGGGGCCAGTTCCAGGCCGGTGGGGGCATTCGGGTTTGGAAAGATCACACCGGCATTGGACTGTCCGGAAAGGGAGGGAATATAATCCACGGGATCAATGGAAAAATCCTCCTTCAGGGGCATGGTCTTAAAAGGGATCCGGTACAGGTTCGCCCACACATCGTAGAAGGAATAGGTGATATCGGGGAAGAGGAGGGGCTGTTCTTTCGAAGCCGAGGAGAAAAAGGTCAGAAAACAGAGCGCCAGGACGTCGTCCGAGCCGACGCCGACAAAGATCTGTTCCTCTCCCACCCCGTATTGCGCCGCCAGCGCCTGTACGAGAGGAGTCGCGTCCATATCCTGATACAGGCGGAGTCTGTCTGCATCCGCAGCGAGCTCCCGGATCGCCGCTTCCACGCCCGGAGCAGGCGGGTAGGGGCATTCGTTTGTATTGAGCTTGATGATATCCTTTTCCTTTGGCTGTTCGCCGGCTACATAGGGCTCCACTTTGAGGATCTTTTCTTCCCAGGACATATTTTTCCTTTCTACCACTATGACCGGAGGGCGCAGCTCCGGTCTCTGCCTGTCATCTGCCGGGGCGTCTCGTCTCTCCGGCGCTGTCTTCCTGTTTATCTCATTACCGGAAGGCCGCCCCTTGTATTCTTTACGATACTCCGGATCCTTTTTCTGTCCCCCGGTCCCTTCTGTCCACAAGAGAATCTCCGCGGGAGACGACGACCCGGTATCCGATCTTCGCCATGCGCTCCTGCATACAGCGGCGGCACTGTACGGCTTCGTCGCCGGTGCAGATCTTGCCGTCATAGAGCATATATTTTCCGCGCACGCCGGCCGGGGAGAGGTTGGGCATGACTACGTTGGCGCCTGCCCGGATCCCCATCTCCCTCCCCAGGGGATGGATCGTGCCCAGCGCCGTCGTCGCGGGCAGGAGCACGCGCGGGTGCATGAGCCGGATCACAGCCAGAAGGTGCAGGGTGTCCTCCAGGGTTCCCGCCGGCCTGTCCTTAAAGGGGGTATCCGCATGGGGGATAAAGGGGCCGATCCCGATCATGTGGGGCCTGAACGTCTCCATAAAATACAGGTCTTCCAGGACATGATCGACCGTCTGAAAGGGGCTCCCCACCATCATGCCGCAGCCCACCTGAAAGCCTGTCTCCCTGAGGTCCCGCAGACATCTGAGCCGGTTTTCGATCGTGAGCTCTGCGGGATGCAGAAGCCGGTAGTGGGCGGGATCAAAGGTCTCATGCCGGAGCAGGTAGCGCTCCGCGCCCGCCCGGAAAAAGGCCTCATAGCTCTTCCGCGGCCTCTCTCCGATGGAGAGCGTCACCGCACAGTCAGGATGTCCGGTGCGGATCCCGGAAACGATCCTGCAGATCATTTTGTCCGTAAAAAAGGGATCCTCGCCGCCCTGCAGCACGAAGGTCCGCAGCCCGAGTGCATATCCCCGGTCGCAGCACTCCAGGATCTCCTCTTCCGACAGACGGTAGCGGTCCGCCTTCCTGTTCGACCGGCGGATCCCGCAGTACAGACAGTCGTTGCGGCAGAAGTTCGTAAATTCGATCAGCCCCCGCAGATAGACGTCCCTCCCGTAGTGCTGCCGGCGGACTGCATCGGCATTCTCATAGAGGTACTGCGCCTCCTCCTCTGTGAGGGTCAGGAGCAGGGTCCGCATCTCTTCACGCGGCAGGGTCGATTCCGCCCTGAGCCGGTCAATGCGCGCTAAGTTTCCGGATCTGGCAAGGGTCCCGGTCATCTTATCTCGACCCTTCATTCCTGCGCAGGCGCCGCATCCTGCTGTATAGGCGCCGCATCTTCCGCTGCAGGCTCCGTATCCTGCTGCGCCGGGGCTGCTTCTTTCTCTGCGGGGACTGTATCCTGCTGCGCCGGCGCCGCATCTTCCGCTGCAGGCGCTGTATCCTGCTGTGCAGGCGCCGCATCTTCCGCTGCAGGCTCCGTATCCTCTTCTTCAGGGACATACAGCACATGGGCGTGATAACGGATGATGACCTCCGTATCCGCAGGGACCAGGACCCCGGCATCATAATCTGTATCTCCGCCGACGGAGATCTCTTCGACTTCCTCGTTTTTGACTGTCCAGCCGATCTCCAGGTCCCGGATCGGCTCCGTCCGGATATTGGTAAATCCCTTGTCCTGGAAATCTTCGATGACCTCTTTGTAATTCCGTCCCCGCTGCACTTTCATGCCGGAAGGCGTCGGCACTCTCTCAACACCGGCATGCTGGCAGGCTGCGAGCACCAGCATCAAAAGGCAGAGTACCAGGATCATTTTTGTTTTCCGTATCATGTAAGGTACCTCCATTTTCTCACCCCGCGGCCATGGCACTCTTCATGTTCATGACCAGCATCTGCAGACGGTTCTCAACATTGACAAAACTCACGTCGGGGTCGTAGTCCAGCGGCAGAAGCTGGATATCCGGGAACATGGCCTTGAGCTTCTTGGAGATCCCGCGGCCGACGACGTGGTTGGGGATACAGCCGAAGGGCTGCAGGATCACGAAGGCGCGGACGCCCTCCCTGGCCCGCTCGATGATCTCGGCCGGGATCAGGATCCCTTCGCCGGAATCATAGGCGTGGGGGATGACGGGATCACTCGCTTTGGCGACGTCGCAGAGCTTCTGCGCGGGCTCAAAGAGCGGGTGCTGTTTCGCCACAGAGGTCACAAAGTCGTGCGAGACATTGAAGATCCTCTCGACGAGGTCCAGATATGTTCTCTCGGCAATCGATTTTTTCACACCGAATTCCTTCGCCTGCGCCCTGCGGACAAAGTAGGTCTTCTGAATCACGTCCGCCATCTTTGCCTCGACGATCTCAAACCCGTTGTCCTCCAGATAACGCTCGATCTCGTGGTTGGCGCCGGGATGGAAATTGAGCAGGTATTCTCCTACGATCAGGACCTGCGGACGGGGATTCGAGCGGTCATAGGGGATGTCCTTCATCAGCCGGACCGCTTTCTCGAATCCTTTTTTCATGCGGCCGATCCCGCCGTTCTGTACCCCGTCCATCACGGCGTCGATCGCTTTTTCAAAGGTCCGGTCCGCACTGCCCGCAGTCTTTTCATAGGGGCGGATCTTGCGCAGGAGGTCTTCGAGCGCGTCGATCATGGGCAGGGCGAAGGCGATCTTGATGGAGGCCTGCAGATTCAGCTTGAAGCCCGGGTGAAGGTTGTGGTAATCCACGTCGTCGTTGGTGATGATCGGCACATCGGCATGCCCGGCATCATCCAGGGCCTTGCGCAGGAGCGCGCCGTAATGGGTCAGACGGCAGCAGCCGATATATTTACCCATCATGACTGCCTTTTTGCGTCCTTCGTACCTGGGATCCTCCAGAGCCTCAAGGGCCTCTCCGATCACGACCTGGGCCGGGAAGCAGATGTCGTTGTGCACATAGCGCTTTCCCAGTTCGATCGCGCGCTCGCGTCCTATGGGAAGGGGCACTGTCTCCAGCTTCTGGGCAGCAAAGACAGCCGCCATCAGCCGGCTGAAGGCGTGGGAGGTGTTCGGCACGAAGACGACGGAGTCCTCGATATCCTCCTTCTGAAACTTCTGCGGATAGGGATCAGAGAGAGGCCTGACCTCCCCGGGACGGAAGATCTTCTTTTCCGGCGTCCCCCGCTTGAGTTCGGAGATATCCCGTGTCTGCGGAGGAAATACCATGCCGTCTCCGGCACCGCCTCTTGTTCTGGCCCCCTCCGGACCTGCTGCCTGCTTTTTATACTTCATCTCCACAGTGGAAAGGAAGGACCGGATCCGGATGGACAGGGGTCCCCGGATATCGCTCTCATCCACCTTCAGGATCAGGGGCGTCTTTCCGGAGATCTCCTTCATCATCCTGATGATCTCATCGGAAAGATAGGCGTCATGCCCGCAGCCGAAGCTGACGATCTGTACGTACTCCAGGTTCTGCGTCTGCGCCGCATAGATCGCGGAAGCCAGCATGCGCGCATGATAGTTGTTCACCACATCCAGCCGGCTGTTTGACAGATCGACAGCCTCCAGCCCCGGAATGGAGTCCGCCGTGAGGACACTGATTCCCTCCTGCGTGAACATCTCCGGAATGTTGTGGTTGACCAGGTCATCGTTCTGGTAGGGACGGGCTGCGACGACGACCGCCCTCTCCCCTTTTTCAAGGACCCTGTCGAGGACCTTTTGTCCCTGTGCGATCAGGTTTTCCCGGTACTTGCTCTGGGCGGCATCGCCCTGCCGGATCGCCCTGCGCACGAGCTTTTTGTCAATGCCGAAGGTCTCCTTCATGAAGGGGATCAGCTGGCGCTCCCTGTCCTCGTCCGTGTACCAGAAAAAGACCGGCGCGTCATATTTCACCTGCCCGCGTTCTTCGGGATTGTCCGAATTTCTGATCACGAAGGGGAAGCCCTTGACGATGCCGCACATGGAGACGCTGGTCTTCTCCGTGTTCTCTGATTTCATCGTCGAGATCGAGGGGAAGAAGATCCTGTCAGCCCCGTGCTTTTCCAGCCAGCGGATATGTCCGTGGACCAGCTTGCCGGGGAAACACTCCGTGTCGGAGGTCACCGCGTGCAGTCCGCTCTCATAGATCGCTCTTGTGCTCTCCGGAGAAACGAGGACGTCGAAGCCCAGCGACCGCCAGAAATTCTTCCAGAAGGGCAGGGTCTCCCAGTAAAACAGGACAAAGGGGATCCCGATCGTCACACCCTTTTTCCCGTCCACTTCCCTGCAGGGATAGTCCCTTGTGAGGAAAGTCCTGCGCACCTTAAAGAGGTCTGTCCCCTTCTTTGGTCCGGACCGCCCGGTATTTGCGCTGTTTCCAGTATTCTGCTCTCCGGCCGAAGCTTCGTCTTCAGGATCCTTCTGCGGGGCGACAGGCCCGGGTCCGGCCGCTTTCTCCCTGTTTTCGGTCAGGGAAAAGCCCTGGTCCGCCAGAAAGGCCTCCAGCTCACCGGGCGCCAGAACGCCGCCGCGCTCACAGCGGTTGCCGGTGATCCAGGTATCGCCGGTGGAAAAAGCGACCACGCTCCTGCGGCAGTGGTTCTCGCAGCCCTGGCAGACCAGGCCGTTGATCTGCCGGAAGGAAAAGCTGCGCAGGGCATCAAATCCTATGAAGGAGGAGGGCGCCTGCTTTTCTTTTCTGTCCTCCATCGCCGCATAAGCGGCGCCGATGGCCCCCATCAGGCCCGGGTAGGGCGCCCGGACGACTCCGCGCCCTGTATACTGCTCGATCGCCCGCAGAACTGCATCGTTGCAGAAGGTCCCGCCCTGGACGACGATCCGGTCCCCCAGAGAATCCAGGCTGCTGATGCGGATGACCTTGGTAAAGACATTTTCAATGATGGACCTGCACAGACCCGCCAGGATATCATCCACCTCTTTGCCGTTTTTCTGCTCGGTGATGATGCGGCTGTTCATAAAGACGGTGCAGCGGCTGCCCAGCTCCGCCGGGTGCTTTGACCGGAAGGCGCGCTCAGCGATCTGCGTCGTCTTGACGCCCATGTTTTTCGCAAAATTTTCCAGAAAGGACCCGCAGCCGGCCGAACATGCCTCGTTGACCACGATGTCCGTGATGATCCCGTCGTCGATCCAGATCGCCTTCATGTCCTGTCCGCCGATATCCAGGATGAAGGTCGCATCCTCGAGATATCTGGCACTCGCGCCGGCGTGGGCCACCGTCTCGACGATGTGGGCATCCGCGCGGAAGGCTTTGGCGATCAGCAGCTCCCCGTATCCTGTGGAGGCGAGCCCGCGGATGTGCAGGGAAATGCCCTCTTGGGCGAAACGCTCCTCCATCTCCAGAAGTCCCTTCTGCAGGACAGCGATCGGGTCTCCCCGGTTGTTGGCATAGTAGGAGTACATGATACGCGCTTTTTCATCCAGGAGGACGAATTTGGTCGTCGTGCTGCCGCAGTCGACGCCGATATATCCACTAATCTCGCTTCCGGCGTCCAGTTTCCGGAAAATATGTTTGTCCTCAAAGAGCGGGTGCCGCGCGACAAATTCCTGATATTCCGCCTCATTGGAAAAGAAGGGCCTGGCCAGCCTGCTTCCCTCCTCCGACGGCTCCCCGGTGCGTCCGATCAGGGCCCTGATCCTGTAAATACACCTTTCAATCTCCTGGGTTTTTTGATTGTCCGCCGCGAAGAGCGCAGCACCGAGTGCAACCATGAGCTCAGGTTTCTTTGGCAGCAGGATATCCTCATCTTTGAGGTTCAGTTTCTGCCGGAAAGCGCCCACCAGTGTGGGGTGGAAGCAGAGGGGGCCTCCCTCGAAGATGATGGGCGGAGCCATCGTCAGTCCCTGGGCCAGACCGCCGATCGTCTGCTTGGAGATGGCGTGCAGGGCCGAGAGGGCGATGTCCTCCTTGCGGACCCCCTGGTTCAGAAGGGGCTGGATATCCGTCTTGGCATAGACCCCGCAGCGGCCGGAGATGTCGTAGACCTCGGTCCCTTTCTCCGCCAGCGCTTCGTAGTCTTCCGGCAGGACCTGCAGCAGAGAGGCGATCTCGTCGATAAAGGCGCCTGTTCCACCTGCGCAGCTCCCGTTCATGCGCATATCGGCGACTTCCAGCTTCCCGGTCTTTTTGTTGGAGCGGAAGAAAATGACCTTTGCGTCCTGGCCGCCCAGCTCGATGGCAGTCTTTGCGGACGGGTAGTATTTCATGACCGCCAGTGAATTGGCGACCACTTCCTGGACAAAGGGCACCCCGGCTGCATCCGCGAGCGGCCTGGAGCCCGATCCCGTAAAAGCGATCCGCACGCTGCTGCCCGCGGGGATGTGTGCCCTCCCGTGCTCCAGAAGCGTACATACACTCTTGGCCAGCTCCGCGTGATGCCGCGCGTATTCGCTGTAAATGATTTCATCTTTTTCGCCGTCGTAGACGACGATCTTGGTCGTCGTCGATCCGACGTCCATACCGATCCTGCATTCACTCATATTTTCTGACTCTTATCTTCTGCCTCTTAATTTTATTTTATGACTCTTCCATGGACGTCCTTGTCTGCAGATCCGGGCTGTCTTTCTCAATCCCCATGCGGCCCGAAGCTGCCGCTCCCGTCCCTGTTTCATCACAATAAGCTGCCAGGAATCCGGCAGCTCGTGGGACTTTTTCTATGTCTGTATCTGTCTGTAGATCTGTTCAATTCTAAGTCATTACGTCTAAGTCATTATGGTACCGGGTTTTTCTCCCCTCATATCCTGTATCATTGTAACATACTACAGCAGAGGATGAAAAGACTTTTCAAATGTGCTATACTTATCCAAATTCAGTAATACAAACAGACAGAAAGGCAGATACACATGAATAAATATCGTGATTTCGACAACTATCTGAAAGAATATCCCAGCGAGGACGGGTATTTCGGAAAATACGGCGGCAACTATCTGAAAAACCCTGAGCTGATCAAGGCCTTTCAGGAATACGGGGAGGCCTATAACACGATCGCTCAGTCCGCGCAGTTCATCGCGGAGCTGCGGCGGATCCGCCGTGATTTCCAGGGGCGGCCGACGCCGGTCTACCACTGTCAGAACCTTTCCAATCTGCTTGGCAGGACGCAGATCTACTTAAAGCGCGAGGACCTCAACCACACCGGTGCGCACAAGCTCAACCACTGCATGGGAGAGGGCCTTCTGGCCAAATACATGGGCAAGAAAAAGCTCATCGCGGAGACAGGCGCCGGACAGCACGGCGTGGCACTCGCCACCGCCGCCGCCTATTTCGGACTGGAGTGCGACATCTATATGGGCGAAGTGGATATCGCCAAACAGGCGCCGAACGTGACCCGCATGAAGATGCTGGGCGCCAATGTCATCCCCGTCAGCTTCGGCCTCAAAACGCTCAAGGAAGCGGTCGATGCCGCCTTTATGGCCTACTCCGAGGAATACAGGGACGCCGTCTACTGCATCGGCACCGCCGCAGGTCCTCATCCCTTCCCGCTGATGGTACGCGATTTCCAGTTCTGCATCGGGGAGGAGGCCAGGGCCCAGTTTCTGGACCAGACCGGCCATCTGCCGGACCAGGTCGCTGCCTGTGTGGGCGGCGGCTCCAACTCGATCGGCATGTTCACTCCCTTCCTCGCGGATCCCGTGGAGCTGATCGGCGTGGAGCCTCTGGGCCGGGGCCCGAAGCTGGGCGATCACGCCGCCTCCATCACGTATGGAAAAGAAGGCATCATGCACGGCTTCAAGAGCATCATGCTGGCGGATGAAAACGGCGCCCCCGCGCCGGTCTATTCCAACGCAAGCGGGCTCGACTACCCTGCCGCGGGACCGGAACATGCCCTCCTGCACGAGATGGACCGCGTAAAATACACCACCGTCGATGACGACGATGCGATCGAGGCCCTCTTCCTCCTCTCCCGCCACGAGGGGATCATCCCGGCGATCGAGAGTTCCCATGCCCTGGCCTACGCCATCCGCGTTGCCCGCACGGGCGCGACCGGTTCCATCCTCGTCAACCTCTCCGGCCGCGGCGACAAGGATCTGGATTTCGTCGTCGAACACTATGGTTACGGGGAGGATTTCCTGGAAAAAATGGCCGCAAAACGCAAAGATGCGTAAACCGGGCAGGCACAAAAGCGTCCGGGCGCAGATGAAATAGTGTAAAGCATCAGCAAAAACAGAGTCAGCCCGGGGCAATGTGCCCCGGGCTGTTTTTTCCTTGCGCAGGACTCGCGGGTGAGTCCTCTTTTATGTATGTTTTATATATGTTTCGTCACAGTTCCCGCATCCAGTCAGGACGGTACTGCTGCCTGGCTTTCGCCTGCTCCAGCTGCATCAGCATGGCGGGAATGTCCTCGTTGAAGACACCCGCCAGTGCCACATAATTGGAGGCGTGGTTGGAGCGGAAGACCGTCCCGGGCGAATTGATCGCCTGCAGGAACATCTCCGTCTCCTCGACCGTCTGATCTGCAGTGAGAAGCCTTCGCTCCCCGCGCAGGATCTCCTGCGTCATGGGGGAATCCTCCCGCAGCTGAAGCGACAGGATCGAAGCATAGTCCGGATTCATGGCATTGATCAGCTCCGCGCTGGCGACGGCGTGCTCCCGCATCCGCTCCGGACCCCCGAGCCCCGAGATCAGGGTGACCGAGGTCTGGATACCGCAGCGTTTCAGCTTCTGCCCCGCCTCGATCAGCTCCTGCGCGGTCTGTCCCTTTTTGATCTCCTGCAGGATCCGGTCATCCCCGGATTCCGCCCCCAGGTACACCATCTGGAGTCCTGCCTGCCTGAGGGCACGCAGGTCCTCCTCGCTCTTGCGCAGGACGTCGGAGGCTGTCCCGTAGGCAGTGACACGCTCCGCCAGCGGGAAATGCTCCCGCACATAGTCCAGCAGCTCCAGCAGAAGCGGCGTCTTCACGATCAGGGCATCCCCGTCCGCAAAAAACACACGGCGCACATACTGCCCGTAGAGCGCGCTGCACTCCTCCAGATCCTGCAGGATCTCCTCCCTCTTCCGGATCCGGAATTTTTTGTCCGAATACATATGACAGAATGTACACGTATTGTGAGAACATCCGATCGTGACCTGTATGATCAGGCTCCTCGCCTCGCTGGGCGGCCTGTAGACATCGCCTTCATATTCCATGCTGTATTTCTCTCCTTATTTGATCGATTTCTTTCTCACTGCCGCACCCCGGCAGCAATGACATGATTATAGCGCAGAACAGACTGTTTTGACAGAAGAAAATCCGCTGCTTCACAGACCCGCCTGAACACCGCTCAAAAACACCTCGAGGCTTCAGGTGCACCGTGAACGGTAACCCTTATTCTGCTCCGCAGCAGCGCGATCGGGAATCACCTTTTACAAAAAAAGTGAAAAATGATAAGATATCTGCGTGCAGACAAAGTATACCCGGCCCCGGAAACAGGAGGTCATCAGCCGCATCATGAATGAACGTTTTTTTGATTTAAAAAAGGACAGGCAGGACCGGATCATCAACGGCGCCATGCGGATCTTTGCGGAAAACGGGTACCGCCATGCCAGTACGGACGAGATGGTCAGTGCAGCCGGGATCAGCAAGGGCCTGCTCTTCCACTATTTCAAGAGCAAAAAGGGAACCTTCCGCTTTCTGTACGAGTACGGGACCCGCTACAGCATGGTGGAGCTTCGGGAAGCAGAGCGCCATGCCGGCTGTGATTTCTTTGAGATGTACCGGCTTCTCACAAAAGCCGACAGCGCCGTCCTTCGCAAGTATCCCTACCTCCTCCTCTTTTTAAAGCGCGCAGACAGAGAGCTCACAAAGATCGACGCGGATATCCAGGAAGACCTCCTCTGCAGGGCCGCAAAAAAGCGGCAGGACCTGCTCCGGGGCGCTTCAAGGTCGCCCTTTATCTCTGCTGAAGACACAGAGCAGATCATGCAGCTTCTCGAGTACACCAGGGAGGGCCTTATCCGCGAACTGCTGGAGACTGCCCCGGGCAGGGCATCTGGAAAAGCAAAAGATTCACACGGCTCGGACGGGCCCTCTGAAGAGGCAGGACCCGAAGCCGGTCTCCCGCTTCACATGGCGTATTCTGTGCGTTTTTCCGGGGCTCTTCGGACCCTTCACAGGCTGAATCTCTGATCCGTCATCTCCCTGATTCCGGGATCCTGATCTCCCAGGCATCTGCCAGCCGCTTTACGCCCTCGCGGATCTGCGCGGGATCCAGTCCGCCGAATCCCAGCAGGAAGGAAGGCGGATCACATCTTTTTTTCTCCGCCGGCATATAAAAATCAGAAAGACTGTAGACGCGCACTCCCTGCCGGAGCGCCCGCTGCGCCAGCTCCTGTTCCAGCGCGCCGGGATCCGCATCCCAGCCGCTAAGCCCGGGCAGAAAGCTGCCCGGCACAGCCTCCAGGACGATATGCAGGCCGGTGCCCTCCCCCCGGATCCGGAAACAGCCGCGGAAGGGGCGGAGCCTGTCAAGCAGCTCATCGTGGCGCACCCTGTAGAGGCTGCGCATCCTGTTCAGATACCGCTCAAAATGACCGTTTTTCATAAACTCATCCAGGATACGCTGGTCGATCCTCGACACGGTAGAGGAGAAAAAGTGACAGTTTCTGCGATAGCGCTCCAGAAGCACCGGAGGAAGGATCATATAGCTGATACGGATCGCCGGCGCGATTGCCTTGGAGAAGGTGCCTATATAGATCACATGACCTGTGCGGTCCAGGGACTGGAGCGAGGGTATGGGCTTTCCGCGGAAACGGAACTCGGAATCATAGTCATCCTCAATAATAAACCTGTCCCCGGCTTCCTGGGCCCAGCCAAGGAGCGCCGCCCTTCGGCCGACCGGCATGACACATCCCATGGGAAACTGGTGGGCAGGCATCGTATATACGAGCGATGCCCCGGAACGCCGGACTGAATCGGGCTCCATCCCGTCCTCATCCATGCTGACGAAAGAGAGCCGGTATCCAAAGGACCGGAAGATCTGCGCGGCACGGAGGTAAGTGGGATTTTCCATTGCGATCGTCCGCCCCTCCCCCAGGATATGCCGCAGAAGCATAAAAAGATAGTCGTTCCCCGCGCCGACGACGACCTGGTCGCTCCTGCAGCGCACGCCCCTGGAGAAATGCAGATACCGCGCGATCGTGGCGCGCAGAGATTCATCTCCCTGGGCTTCTCCAAGGGAAAAGACCTCCGCATTGGCGTCCACCATGACCTCCCGCATGATCCGCTTCCAGGTGCTGTAGGGAAAGGCCGCCATCTCCGTGTGGCGGGGGGAAAAATCGATCCTGTCCTCTTCGCCGCCTCTGCCGTCGACTGCATGGCTGCCCCTGCTGTCGTCCCCGTCATCTTTGGCATCGCTGTCTTTTATGCCATCACCCGCCCTCCTGGTCCGCTCTCCTTCCGGTCGATCCCGAAGGTACAGATCTTCCTGCTGCTGTGATTCATCCTGATGATGGTTTTTCCCCTGCTGCAGGTCCTCCCGAAGATATGGGCTTTCGAGCAAAAACCGGTCTTCCTGCAGGTGCAGGTCCAACAGGTTTTCAATGTTGTTGACATAGTACCCGCTGTTTTTTTTTGCCCGGATATACCCTTCGGACAAAAGCTGGTCATAGGCGGATTCCGCCGTACTGCGCGCCACGTGCAGGTCCCCTGCAAGGGACCGCGTCGAGGGGAGGCGCTCGTCCGCCCGCAGCGATCCGCTTCTGATTTCTGCGCGGATATATTCATAGATCTGCCTGTACAGAGGGATCCCATGTTCCGGATCCAGGCGGATATTCAACTGCTGTGCCATACTCTCTCTCCCGTGACATGTTTTTTAAGACTCCCGCGGGCCCTGTGCGATCGCCGAGCTAAAAATGTGCATTTATGAAAAGAGGCGCTGCCATCCGATGGTCTGCGCCTCTTCTGTATTCTTGTTCTGCTCCTTTTACTTCTTTCCGGGAAGCTTAAAGGAGCTCTTGAGTCCGACGATGCGGTTGAAGACCGGTGCGCCGGCTGCGGAATCCTTGTAATCCACGCAGAAATAGCCGTTGCGCACAAACTGGAAGCGGTCGTAGGGCTTCGCCTCCTTCAGCTCCGGCTCCGCCCATGCCTGACAGATCTCCAGAGAGTGGGGGTTGAGGTTCAGGTCTCCGTTTTCATCATAGACACCCTTCTCCTCGTCCACGATGTTCTCGTAGAGACGGGCTGTCACGGGAACGGCGGAATCCGCATGGACCCAGTGGATGGTTCCCTTGACCTTGCGTCCCGTGAATCCGCTTCCGCTCTTCGTCTCCGGGTCATAGGTCACGTGGACTGCTGTGATATTGCCGTTTTCATCCTTGTCGAAGCCGACACACTTGACGAAATAGGCGTACATCAGGCGGACTTCATTGCCGGGAAACAGACGGTAGTATTTTTTGGGAGGCTCCTCCATGAAGTCCTCCCGCTCAATCCAGAGCTCGCGGCCGAACGGGATCTGCCTGGTGCCGAGCTCGGGATTCTCGAGGTTGTTGTCGGCCTCCAGCATCTCGACCTGTCCCTCCGGATAGTTGTCGATGATGAGCTTTAAGGGATGCAGGACAGCCAGCATGCGCTTGCAGCCCGGCTTCAGGTCCTCGCGGATGCAGTATTCCAGCGCCGCGTAGTCTGCGGAGGAATTACTCTTGGAGATGCCGCACAGTTCTACGAAGCGGCGGATGGACTGCGGCATGTACCCGCGGCGGCGCAGGCCCGAGATCGAGACGAGCCTGGGATCATCCCAGCCGTCCACGATGCCTTCCTCCACCAGCTTTTTGATATAGCGCTTGCCGGTGACCTGGCCGGTCAGATACATCTTGGCAAACTCGATCTGTCTGGGAGGATGGGGGTATTCCGCCTCGCGCACGACCCAGTCATAGAGCGGGCGGTGGTCTTCAAATTCCAGGGTACACAGAGAATGGGTGATCCCCTCGATCGCGTCCTCGATCGGATGCGCGAAGTCATACATGGGATAGATGCACCAGGCATCGCCCGTGTTGTGGTGGGACATGTGGGCCACACGGTAAATG
>JAFWDM010000066.1 GCA_017513005.1 Lachnospiraceae bacterium | reverse complement strand
TCCGTAGGCTCATGGCTTTGCTACGCGCTTCCTTCACCCCACCGTTACCGGTTTCGGCTTGCGTTTAACTACATGGACGGTAAGTTATCCATGACCGGACTTTCACCGGCAAGAACTGCGCCATGCCCGGCGCACAAAAAAGGCAATGAGTTTTCATACTCATTGCCTTTCTGCTTTCCGAATCACGGTCGCATGGGTCGCATGTTTCCGGTCTGAAGGTCCTGCTGCCGGTCTCTCACAGGATCCCGCTCGACGATCGGATTCCTGAATCTGCTCAGGAACGGCACAGCCGGTCTGCCGGCTGCAGCGGTTCCTCACAGAGGACGTACGGGGTCGTCTGCCTTATGCTCTGGACAGATATTCGCCGGACCTGGTGTCGATCTTGATCTTGTCGCCGATATTGCAGAACAGCGGGACGCTGACCTGGGCGCCGGTCTCCACGATCGCGGGCTTGGTAGCGCCGGTCGCGGTGTTGCCCTTGAAGCCGGGCTCGGTCTCCGTGATCTCCAGCTCAACGAACATCGGGGGCTCGATCGAGAAGGGGGTATTGTTGTAGGAGTTGACCTTGATCATGTCATTCTCCTTGACGAACTTCATGTTGTCGCCGACAATTTCCTTCCCGAGGGAGATCTGGTCGTAGGTCTCGTTGTCCATGAACGTATAGAGATCGCCATCCTGATACAGATACTGGTACTCCTTGCGGTCGATCCTGGCCTGCGGGAACTTTTCTGTGGGACGGAAGGTGGTCTCAGTCACACCGCCATTGATAATATCTTTGAGCTTCGTCCTGACGAACGCTGCGCCTTTACCGGGTTTCACATGCTGGAACTCAACGATCTCGAGAACGCTGCCATCTTTTTCAATCGTAATGCCATTCCTGAAATCACTTGCAGAAATCATATAAAGTACCTCCTGAAATAGTCGCGTCAATTCAGATTTTATTCTATACCAGAGGGACATTTTTTTCAACTGTTTTCACAAACGTTGTAATCGTTCGTTACAGTTCAGGCCCACCTGAAGCCTCGAGGTATTTTTCGCGGCTTTTTCGCGAAAAAGCCGAGTGAAACGGCGCGCGGTGCACGCGGAGCGTATTGGAATCACCGTGCGCAACGTTACAAGTTCACGCCCTCGACAGGGCGTGAACTGTAACAATCGTTCCCGCTCCCGGAGCGAAAATGCATCCGCATTCCTTTCACCCCTCTTTTTCTTTTTTCCCTGCTCTTCCTCCGAGATCCGGGACCCATTTCACCTTGTTCTCCTCGTGCCGCAGCATTCTCTCCAGGTTCGGCCTGTGCCGGACGAGGATCAGCAGGGCAAAGACCAGGAGGACCAGTCTGACGGACAGGATCTCCGGCTGCCACCAGACATATGCGGTCACGGCCGCGGCGGAAACGATGCTGGCCAGGGCGATGATCTTCGAGAAAAAGATCACGATCAGAAATATGGCCAGAGGCAGGAAAAAGTAGAGGGGGCTGCGCCCGGCAGCCGTGACCAGGCCAAACAGATAGCCGTACATGGCGGCGACCGCCTTTCCTCCCTTAAAATGGGCAAAGACCGGAAAGCAGTGTCCGATCCCGGCCGCCAGGCAGGCCATCGCGACCGCCGTATCATCGCCCGTCAGCAGCTTTGCGAGCAGGGCGACGAGCGACACCTTCAGAAGATCCAGCGCCATTACCGACAGACCGGCCTTTTTCCCAAGGACCCGTCCCGTATTGCCGCCTCCCAGATTTCCGCTCCCGTACTGTCTGACATCCTTGTGATAAAAGACCTTGCCGATCACCAGTGCGAAAGGAATGGATCCGACCAGATATCCCAGAACCATCAGCGCTGCTGTTTTCATCTGTCCCGCTCCTGCTGTCCCGATCGCAGCCGGCCTCTCTGCCGGCTGCTCTTACTCTGCCGCGGACCGCTGTCTGCGGACCGCATGCCTTTCCGTGGACCTCGCCGCCGCCCGGAAGCCGTCTGCTCCGCATGGGCCGCTTTGCTGTCCGCAGACCGCCTGCCTTTGCGTAAATTGCTGTGTTATTTATTTGCGGATCGCCTGCACGACCACGCAGCCCGGGCCTCCGTGGGTGACCAGGGAAGGTGAGAGCTGGAGGATCTCGTTGTCCGTCTTCGGGAAGGCTTCCGCGATCCAGACACGGATCTTTTCCGCCAGATCCTTTTTGTCCGCGTAACAGACGCTGATCAGGTAGTTTTCGTCGACGCCCGCCTCCCGGAGCGATTTCATGATCGCAGCGGCAGCGGATTTCCAGGTCCTGCGGATGCTCATCAGGGAGATCCTGCGTCTGTCCTCCGTCTGTGTCAGGACCGGAAGCAGATTCAGCGCACTGCCGACCCTTGCCGTCAGGTTGGTGATCCTGCCGCTCCTCTGCAGATAGTGAAGATCCGAAGGGATCACATAGGACCGGGAAGACCGGACACAGGCCTGCAGTTCCGCCAGGATCTCCGCAGTCCTGCCTCCCTGCGACCGAAGAGCCGCGGCTTTCTTCGCCAGATACCGCAGACACCCCGCCAGAGAGCCGGAGTTGATCACATGGATCCTGTCTTTGTGGGGAAGCGTATTTACGACCCCCATGTCCGTCTGATATTCCCCGGACAGGCCGTCCGCCACAGTCAGGATGATCGTCTCCTCCTCGTTTTCCTCCAGAAGTTCCAGCACATCACCGACAGCCGGCTGCGAGGATACCGCAGACTCCCCGGCGAGCAGACGGCGCACAAAGTCATCTGTCCCGATATCGATATAGTCCCGCAGGGACTCGCCGCCCAGCGATACGAATACCGGCAATACACTGATTCCCAGTTGTTTTCCTTCTTCCGGCCTGAACAGGGCCGCTGTATTCGTAATGATCCTCATGCCGCTCCTTTTTCTGCACCTCAGCCACTGTTAAACTGTTAAGCCGCCATACTGCTGCGCTGTCAGGCATTCCTCTGTACGATCAATTGCTGAACAGAGCCCTGTCCGCCATACAATTTCCATGCGGTTTTAATACCAGCTGCCGGCTCCGGATATAACTATAGCACATTATCAGCAGCGTTACAAAAGCTCCGCGACTTCATAGATCATGCGCTCTGTCCTCTCCCATCCCAGGCAGGCATCTGTAATGCTCTTTCCATAGACACCGCCGCCCACGGGCTGGTTTCCGTCCTCAATATAACTCTCCACCATAAATCCCTTCACAAGGTTCCGGATCTGCGCGTTGTTGCGGCAGGAGAGCAGGACCTCCTTGAGAATCCGGGGCTGTTCAAAGGGGTTTTTGCCGCTGTTGGCATGATTGCAGTCGATGACCACGGCCGGATGGACAAGGTCCCACTGGCGGTACAGGTCCGCCAGATACAGGAGGGTCTCGTAGTGGTAGTTGGGATGCGTCACGCCCTGTCTGTTCACATAGCCCCGCAGGATCGCATGGGCATAGGGGTTTCCGTGGGAATGGCCCTCCCATCCGCGATAAATGAAGTCGTGTTCATGCTGGGCCGCCAGAATGCCGTTCATCATGACGGACAGGTCGCCGCTGGTCGGGTTTTTCATTCCGACCGGACAGCCGATCGCACTGGCGGTCAGGCGGTGCTGCTGGTCCTCCACGCTGCGCGCCCCGACTGCCACGTACCCGAGCAGGTCGTCGAGGTACTTGTAGTTTTCCGGATACAGCATCTCATCCGCGCATGCAAACCCGGTCTCCCGGACTGCCCGCATGTGGAGCTCTCTGGTGGCGATGATGCCCCGGAAGAGGTCCGGCTTGGCTTCGGGATCCGGCTGGTGGACCAGCCCCTTATAGCCGTCTCCTGTGGTGCGGGGTTTGTTGGTATAGATGCGCGGTACGATCTGGATCTTTTCCCTGACCTTCTCCTGCACGGGAACAAGCCTGGAGATATAGTCGATCACACTCTCCTCGTTGTCCGCGGAGCAGGGGCCGACGATCAGGGCCAGCCTGTCACTTTTGCCGGAAAAAATATCCATCAGAGATTCCGTCTGTGTCTTTACGGTCTCCTTCATCTTTTCATCCAGCGGATACATCTCCTTTGTCTCCGCGGGAATCGGAAGCTTCCTTGTAAAATCCATGTTCATAACTGCAGTTCCTCCTGATAGTGCCGGATCGACTACGTGCGTGCGGGACACGCATGCAGGTCCTGTTCGTGTGTCCCGGGGCTAAGGCCGCGGGTATTGCGCGATGAAGCAGGTTTCCCTTTTGTGCGTGTATCCCGGGTCTCATGCCGCGGGTATTTCGCGATGAAGGGAAAAAATCTTCATTCCATCCGCAGATCCACGCCGGCTGCCGCCAGTCTGCGGAAAAAATCCGGGAAGCTCTTCCGGACGGCCTGCGCCCCGCAGATCGTCCCTCCGGTCCCGGTGCAGAGCACGGCGAGCGCCATGACGATGCGGTGGTCATTGTGTCCGCAGAGCGGTTCCCCGGGAGCATGGATCCCGCTGCCGACCAGGATCTCATTGTCCCCGATCTCCACACTGACCCCGAACTTGCGCAGCTCCTCCTGCATGGCAGTTCCCCGGTCGCTCTCCTTGATCCGCAGGCGCCGGGTATCCGTAAACCTCCCGCCGTGGTGCATGGCTGCGAAGGCAAAGAGTACGGGACCCAGGTCCGGGCAGTCCGCCAGGGATATGCCTTCCGGGTGAGCACCGGGGCCGGGCCCCGCCTCCTCCAGGATCCGGAAATATTCTTCACAGACCCGGTCACCCTGCAGGCTGTTCCGGTCCAGACCGGTGACAGACAGGCCAAGCGCCAGAAAAAAGGCGGCGTTGGACCAGTCCCCCTCCACCTGCACATCCCGGGGCCGGTAGGTCTGTCCGCCCGGAATGCGGATCCGCGTCCCGTCCTCCCAGGCCGCCTGAACGCCGAACTGCCGCAGGGCGTCCATCGTCATATCGATATAGGACCGGCTCTCCACGGGAGGCCGCAGGGAGAGGATACTGTCCCCGTCCAGAAGGGGGAGGGCGAAGAGAAGGCCCGTGACGAACTGACTGCTGATACTCCCATCCAGCTCATATTCCCCCGCCTGCAGCGTCCCCTGCACCAGAACCGCCGGATCTTCCTCTCTCTGAAAGAGGATCCCCTGCTTCCCGGAGATCTCCTCATAGACGGAAAGCGGCCGGCTGAGCAGGGTGGGGCTCCCCTCCAGGCGCATTTTCCGCCCTGTCAGCATACACAAAGGGGTGAAAAAACGAAGCGTACTCCCGCTCTCTCTGCAGGGAAGGCAGGCCGGTCCCGCCCGGAACAGGTCTGTTCCGCACACGCGGACCGTTTTTTCCTGCGCAGAAGGCATCCCCGGGGCCTGCGCGCCCGGCCCCTTAGTGTTCACTGTTCCCGCCTGGTCCGGAGCCGGCATCCCCTCACCCCGGGCCGGCTGCCCCTCCGGGCCGCAGATGTCCACCTGCGCGCCCAGCGCCCGCAGACAGTCGATCGTCGCGCGCACATCTTCCGAGAGATCGATCCCCCGGATCGTGCTCGTTCCCCGGGAGAGCCCGGCGGCGATCAGGAGCCTGTGCGCCATGCTCTTGGCCGGAGGAGCCTGCACTGTGCCCGATGGTTTTGAAGGCATGATCGTTACATTCATCGTTTTACTCCCTGCCCGGACAGGTCTGCGGTCCGTTTTCACTTCCGGTCACTGCCGCCTGCCCCGCTGTTTTTACCGCCTTAAGAACTGCAGCGAAATACTCTGTTCATTGTTCATATTGTTTGTCTGAATCCGCAGAGTCTGCGCTGCCGTCATTCGACGCAGTTACAGGATCTCCGCCTCGACATAGCGTCCCGCCACCTTGACCATGGGACAGGCCCCCCGGAGGGCCCCGATCATCCTGCGGCCGTTTTCGGATCTGTCGTCTCCCTCGACTTCCGCATAAAAATAATAGTGCCAGGGCAGGTCCTTCATCGGACGGGAGCGAAGGACCCGCATATTGAAGTCATAGGCGCTGACCAGGTTGATGGCCTTGGCTAGGCCCCCGACCTCATCCTTGACGGTAAACAGGAGCAGAAAGGCGCCCCTGTCTTTTTTTGCACTCTGCGGGTTTTCCACCCTGGAAAAAACGGCAAACCGCGTCGTGTTGGTCCTGCTCTCATTGATATCGTGGTCCAGGACCGACAGTCCGTAGAGCGCCGCCGTCTCGCTGCTGGCAATGGCGGCCACGGACGGGTCCCCCCGCTCCGCCACCTCCCGCGCGGCGACCGCCGTGTTGGGGGCACTGATCGAAATAAGGCCCCGCTTTCTGATGTACCCGGCGCACTGCGAGAGGGCCTGCGGATGACTGATGACGGTCCGGATCCGGTCCATCACCGCCCCGGGCACGGCCAGAAGATTCTGGTTGACCAGCAGATCATAGACGGCATTCACATACAGGCCGCCCGAAAACATCAGGTCGAGCACCGGTCCCACCTCGCCGGCATAGCTGTTCTCGATCGGGAGCACAGCGATATCGTTCTCCCCCCGCACCACGCTGTCGTAGGCCTCTTCAAAAGACGGACAGGCCTTCGCTGTCCCGTCCGGGAAGATCCGTGTCGCCGCGATGTGGGCGAAGGCTCCCTCCACACCGGAATAGGCGACCCGCAGGCCTTCCATCAGGCGGTGCTGCCATCGTTTGCTGACTTCCATATTGTTCTGCAGAAACTGGACATAATAGGAGCGCAGCAGTTCATCCTCGATGCGGCCGCTCTGCCTCTCTATCACCCGCTGTTCCTGCGCCCGGTCCTCGATCGGCAGCCCGCGCTCCTTTTTGTAGGCCGCGATCGCCCGCACTGCCTCCATCCGTCTGATAAAAAGCTCCGCCATCCCGGCGTCCGCTTCCGCGATCAGTTCCCTTGCCTCCTGTAGATCCATCTCACCCTTCTCCATTTTTCCGAAGATCGTCCGCCGTTACAAAGAAAAAGCCGGCTCCGTCCCCTGACTAAGCCGGTTTTCATAAAACAAAAAATGCCTCTGCCGCTTTCCTGCTTTTGCTCTGCCGGCAGAGCCGGGATCTCCGCCGTGCTTCGTCTGTTTATCGCTTCAACGCGTGAATGTACACACCTTATCATTGTTTGTCCGATTCGTCAATACAATTCCCGTAAAACAGCTGCAGGCAATTCTCGCGAAAGAGCTGCAGGATACAATTCTCATGAAAGACCTGCAGGCTGCAATTCTCATGCAAGACCTGCAGGACCGCAATTCTGATGAATCAGCTGCAGGATCGTATGAAGGCCGCCCGCATCCATCTGACCGGGCGCGGACGTCCTGCCCACCGCCCCGAAGGTACAGGCACTCCCGAAGCTCTCCCCGCACAGGCGGCTGATCAGGCCGGTGCCCCCCATCGACATCGTGATGACCGGCCGGTCCGCGTATCCGGTCACCATCCGTTCCGTAGCTGACAAAAGGGTCAGGACATCTCTCCTGCTCTGCGGCATGACAGCGATCTTGGGAATATCCGCGCCGAGCGCCTGCATCCTGCGGAGCCTGGCAAGGATGACTTCCTCCGCCGGCGTCTTCTCAAAATCGTGGCTGGACATGACGACCTTCACGCCTGCCGCATGCGCCTCCCCGAGGATCCTCCCGATGACATCCTCCCCGCTGAAAAGCTCCACGTCCAGCAGATCTGCAAAGCCGGATCTGGCGGCACTGATATTCAGCGATGCGTACTGCGCCGGTCCGACAGCGGCCTGCCCGCCCTCCCCGCGGGTGCGGATCGTAAACAGGACCGGTCTGTCCCCGAGCGCACAGCGGAGAGCCCGCAGGGTCTCCACGACCTTTTTTTCCTCTCCCAGGTCCTCAAACCAGTCTGCGCGCCACTCGACGATGTCATAGGGCACACCTGCAAAGGAGGCAGCAGCCTCCAGGATCTCCTCTTTTGTCCTTCCGACGATCGGAACAATGATCTTCGGAAGACCCTCCCCGATCCTGACTCCCCGGATCTCGATCACTTTACCCATAATAACTGTGTTTCTCTCCTGTTGCACTTTCAGTCCGGCTGGCGTAAGATTCCAGATATCGGCCGACGATCAATGATGTTAAAATACACAAAAGGAACATGTACAGTGAAAAAAGAATTAAAGGAAAATCCCTCCGGAAAAAAAGCCTCCGGAAAAACCTCTTCCGCAGAAAACCCATTCAGGGATACTCCTTTCAGCGATAATCCTTCCGGAGATCATCGCTTAAAAGATAATATCTTTCTGATCGGATTCATGGGAACCGGCAAATCCACGATCGCAGACTGCCTGCACACGCTGTACGGGATGGATGTGGTGGAGATGGACAGGGAAATCGAAGAGCAGGAAGGCATGGGGATCCCGGACATCTTTGAAAAATACGGCGAAGAATATTTCCGCAATGCAGAGACTGCGCTGCTCTACGGGATGCAGGGCCGCAGAAATACCGTGATCTCCTGCGGCGGCGGTGTTCCTCTGCGGGAGCAGAATGTCAGCGGGATGAAAAAGAGCGGGCATGTGGTGCTGCTCACGGCCGGACCGGAAACGATCCTGCAGCGCGTCCGGGACAGCCACGACCGCCCTCTGCTCGAAAACAACAAAACAGCGGCGTTTATCGCGGATATGATGGACAAGCGCCGGGAAAAATACGAAGCCGCCGCCGACATCGTCGTCGAAACGGACGGCCGGGACGCCCCCCGGATCTGCAGAGAGATCCTATGCCGCCTGCGCCTTCAGGAACTGCAGCGAAATACTCTGTACAATTGATTCTGCTGCAGTTCCTTACACTTTATTTTTTCTTTCCCCGGAGATTCTCCTGTTCGAGCAGCTTTCCGAGCTCATCCATAAATGTCCCGACATCCTTGAATTCCCTGTAGACAGAAGCAAAACGGACATAGGCGACCGGATCCAGGCTGTGGACACGCTGGATGACCAGTTCTCCGATCTCGGAGCTGGAGATCTCCTTCTCCTCGCGGTCGAAGATCTCCTTTTCGATTTCATCCACGACGCGCTTGATCTGGTTGATGCTGACAGGCCTCTTATGGCAGGCACGCAGGATCCCGCCTTCGATCTTCTCCCTGTCGTAGGGCTCCCGGTTATTGTCTTTTTTAATGACGACCATGGGGATCGTCTCGATCTTCTCGTATGTGGTGAACCTGCGCTTACAGACATCGCAGACTCTGCGTCTGCGGATGGAATTGTTTTCCTCCACCGGCCTCGAATCAGATACTCTGGTATCCTCGCTTCCGCAATAAGGGCATCTCATGTCTTCTCTCCCTTTTTGAGTTCTTCCTGCATGATCACTGCAGATAAATGTCTCTCAGTCTTTCCCCTTCCGCCGCCGTCCTCGCCAGATAACGGATGACATCCACCGGATATTTTCCCACAGCGGTCTCCCCGGTCGCCATCACGCCCCCGGCTCCGTCCAGGACCGTATTAAAAATATCATTGACCTCCGCCCTGGTCGGGACCGCGCGGTTCTCCATACTGTCCAGCATCTGCGTGGCTACCATAAAGTACCGGCCGGTCTTTTTGCAGGCGGCTGCGATCTGTTTCTGAACGCCCGGCAGCTGCCACAGGTCCATATCATTGCCCAGGTCGCCCCTGGCGATACAGATGGCGTCGCAGGCGGGAAGAAGGTCCTCCAGCTGCAGGAGGCCCGCCCGGTTCTCGATCTTGGCGACCAGCTGCAGGCTGCCTGCCCCGTTTTCCCGCAGTGCGCGGCGCACCTCCAGAAGATCCTCGCGGCTCCGCACAAAGGGCTGCATGACGCCGGTCACGCCGCAGGCGGTGAGGTCGCGGATATTCCTGAGATCCATCGCAGTCATCGTCGGCGGCTGAATGTCCACATCGACGATCTTGATGCTCTTTCTTCCTGCCAGCAGGCCCCCCCGCAGGATGCGCGCAGTGAAGTACCCGTCTTCAGCTCCCTGCACCTTCAGCAGGATGCGGCCGTCGTCGAGCAGGATCTCCATGCCTTCTCTGAGGACCGCAAAGACCGCGCCCGGAACGGGGATCAGCCGCCGCCCTCCCATGCGGAGCTTCAGCCTCTCTTCCTCGGCGATCCCCTCATCATAGATTTTTACAGAGTCGTCCTCACAGAGGATCAGGGGGGCTTTCAAAAAGCCGATCCGGAGCTCGGGGCCCTGCAGATCCACCAGAAGGCGGGGACGGACCCCGGCCTTCTGCGCCGCCGTCCGGAACAGGGCGAGTTCTCTGGTGCTCTCGTGCAGGCTCTGGTGGGAAAGATTGAGCCGCAGGCCGGTCATGCCGGCAAGGAACATTTCCGTGAGGGTCTCCTCCGAGGCACAGGAGGGACCCAGTGTACCATAGATATCGATCATATTCGGGGTGATGACCTCCTGTCTCACATAATACTCTGTTTTTATCTTCTATGATGAAACTACGCGCTGCTTCGCGCGTACCGTGCGTCCGCATGACTCGCTGTTCTCATCATATGTGCAGGACCGTCTTCGCGATGGTAAAGTAGACGGTCAGGGAGATCGCGTCCACGATCGTCGTGATCAGGGGGCTGGCCATGACAGCCGGGTCAAAGCCGATCTTGTCAGCCAGAAGCGGCAGGGAACAGCCGATCACTTTTGCGATCAGGACCACGACCAGGAGTGTCAGGCAGACGATGGCAGCCACTGTGATGGGGGTCCTGTCGATCACAAGGAGCTTGACAAAGTTGCAGGCCGCCAGGGTCGTGCCGCACATGCAGGCCACGCGGATCTCTTTCCAGATTGCCTTTAAGGTCTCGCGGAACTCGATCTCGCCCAGGGAGATACCGCGGATGATCGAGACGCTCGCCTGGGAGCCGGCATTACCGCCTGTATCCATCAGCATGGGGATGTAGGCGGTCAGGATCACATACTTCGCCAGGGCACTTTCCGCGCGCGTGATGATCGCCCCTGTAAAGGTGGCGGAGATCATCAGGAACAGGAGCCAGGGCATCCTGGTCCTGTAGGTCTCCAGGATCCCGGTCTTGAAATATGGGCGGTCCGTGGGAAGGATAGCCGCCATCTTTTCGATATCCTCGGTCGCCTCTTCCTGGATGATATCGACGACGTCATCGATGGTGATGATACCGACCATCCGGTTTTCGTTGTCCACGACAGGCATGGCGGTAAAGTCGTATTTCTGGAAGATCCTCGCCGTCTCCTCCTGGTCCGTCATGGTTCCGATACTGATGATATTTTCATTCATCATCTCCCCGATGATGGTGTCCGGCTCGGCCATGACCAGGTAGCGGAGGGCCACTGTCCCCAGCAGCACGCGCTGCGGATCCAGGACGTAACAGACGTTGACCGTCTCCTTGTCCAGACCGATCTTCCGGATCCGGTCGATGGCGTCCTGCACCGTCATGCTCTCCTTGAGGTCGACATACTCGACCGTCATGATGCTGCCGGCGGAATCCTCCGGGTAGCGCAGCAGGTGGTTGATATCCGCCCGCGTGTCCGGGCGGGCGTTGCTGAGGATCCTTTTTACGACATTGGCCGGCATCTCTTCGAGAAAGTCCGCCGCATCGTCTGCCATCAGGTTGTCGATGATGCCGGATGCCTCTTTATCCGACAGGGACTGGATGATGTACTGCTGATCGTCGATCTCCAGGTCCGCGAAGACATCCGCCGCCATGGACTTGGGCAGGATCCGGAAGATCTTCAGCGACTCCTCATCCTCCATATCATCCATGACTGCCGCGATATCCGCTGTCTGCATATCGGCACAGGTCTGCCGCAGCTTTGTATACTGTCTGGATTCAAGCAGCTCCCGGAGCAGGTCTTCGTATTCTCTGTTTCTGTCTTCCATAGATGCCCCCCTGTTACAGCCCCTTAAGAAGCCCGTTGTGTTCTTTCGCGGTCGTGAAGCCTCACACGTCTGAAGTCACGAGAACGTGCCGGCTGTCTTTCAACGCAAAAACCTTCTTTCTCACGGCGCCTGGATCGGAAAATAATCCTCTGCCCTGACCTCGATCCGGGCACTGCCGCTCGTGAGCGCTGTGATCTTCTGTGCCATTGCATCCGCGCGCGGCGCCTCGACCGTAAGATCCAGGGTCACCTGCGCCCCGTACTGCGTCTCCCCCATCTCGATGCCGTCCCGGCGCAGCTCATAGAGCAGCCGGTCCAGCGCCGGGTAATCCACAGTGACCTCCATCCTCCGGCACAGACACATCCGGACTGTCTGCGCATCGTCCATGGCTGCGCGCGCGGCCTGGGTATAGGCCCGCACGAGCCCCCCTGTCCCCAGAAGCGTGCCGCCGAAATATCTGGTCACCACCACGAGGACATTGGTCGCGCCGCTCCCCTCGATCACCTTCAGGATCGGCTGGCCCGCCGTCCCGGAGGGTTCCCCGTCGTCCGAGGATTTTTTCCGGGCTCCCCCCTCCCCGAGCACCCAGGCATAGCAGTGATGCCGGGCATCGTAGAAGGCCTTCCGGATCCGCGCGATCTGGACCGCCGCCTCCTCCTCCGACTCTATGTGGAGCGCCTCCCCCAGAAAACGGGACTTTTTCTCTTCATATTCACCTTTTCCGGTCTCCCGGATCGTCAGATATTCTGCTGCCATTTCCCGCCTCCTGTCCGGATCTTCCGAAGTCCGCCGGCCTGCGCTTTCCGTCTTATTATACGGAATCAGCCAGACGCCTGCACAGCCCGATCAACTTTTATAGTATAGCATGCCGGGAGGATTTTGGGTAAATCCGTAACGGATGTTTCACATTTTTCGTATTTATAAGAAGTAATTGTTTTGTTATAATGAAATGCAGCCCGCATCCGGGCTGTCACTTTGACCTTACCGTCATTATCTTATCATCATACTACGCAGACATCATACTGTTTCAGGGGAAATACTTTATGGTTTTTAATAAAAAGAATCTGACGGGGAGAAAAAAGGCTCTCCATGAAAAGGCGGGCAAACGGGCATCCCGTCTGAAACTTCTCATCATAACGCTTCTCATCATCGTGATCGCGGGCTCCGGCGTCATCGGCGTGAGTGCCGGCTACGGAACCTACCGTGGGATCCTGGAGGTCTCCCCGGACATCGGCACGATCGATGTCAGCCCCAAGGGCTTCTCCACCTTTGTCTATGACAGTGCCGGAAACGAGATCGCCAAGCTCGTATCGACGGATTCCAACCGCATTCCCGTCGACCAGAGCGGGATCCCGGAGAATCTGGCGAATGCATTCGTCGCGATCGAGGACGAGCGCTTCTACCAGCACAGAGGGATCGATATCCCCGGCATCTTCAGGGCCCTCTTCGTAGGTGTTCGAAACGGGTTCGACTTTTCCGAGGGCGCCAGCACGATCACCCAGCAGCTGATCAAAAACAACGTGTTCACTGACTGGACGAACGAGACGACCCAGGACCGCGTCAAGCGCAAGATCCAGGAGCAGTATCTGGCCTATGAGCTGGAGAAGACCATGTCCAAGTCCGAGATCCTCCTGAATTATCTGAACACGATCAACCTGGGGCACAACACGCTGGGCGTCGAGGCGGCGTCGCAGCGGTATTTCAACAAGCACGCCGCAGACCTGACACTGGCGGAGTGCGCCGTACTGGCCGGGATCACCCAGAATCCCACCGCCTACGATCCGATCGTCTACCCCGAGGACAACCGGTCCAGGCAGGAGACCGTTCTCGAGTACATGCTCAAGCAGAACTACATCACGCAGGAGGAGTATGAGGAAGCCCTCGCGCAGGATGTCTACACCGAGATCGCCTCGGTCAATGTAGACAAGGAGAAGGTTGACAACCGCGTCAATTCCTACTTCGTCGATGCCCTGATCCGCCAGGTCCTGCGCGATCTGCAGGATCCCGAGCTGAACCTGCTCGTCAAGGGCACAGGCGAAGCGGCATGGACGGAGGACCAGGCCTACGGTATGCTCTACAGCGGCGGCCTGCGCATCCAGTCGACCCAGGATCCCAAGATCCAGGCCGTCGTGGACCGACAGACTGCGGAGGATTCCGGAAACTATCCCGCCGGGACGACCTATTATCTCAACTATGCCCTGACGGTCATTTCCCCCGACGGCACGGAGACCAACTACGACAGCAATTCGCTGGAGGCCTATTTCCGGGGGAGGGACGAGAATTACAGCATTCTGTATACCTCCCGCTCCCGCGCAAAGGAGGATATCGAGGCCTTCCGCAACTCCGTGATGGAGGAGGGCGATTACTACGATGAAAACTATGAGCTCGCGCCGCAGCCGGAGATCTCCGTCACAGTGGCGGACCAGGATACCGGTTATGTGGTGGCCATGCTCGGCGGACGCGGAGAAAAGGAGGCCAGCCGCACCCTGAACCGCGCGACGGATACGACCCGCCAGCCCGGCTCCACCTTCAAGGTGATCGCCAGCTTCGCTGCAGCGCTCGACAGCGACAAGGCCAAGGACAAAAACGGGAACCGCTTCACGCTGGCCTCCACCCAGCTGGATGAGAAATTCAAATACGACAATGGCGTAGAGGTCCACAACTGGTACGAGGGATACCGCGGTCTGCAGACCCTGCGCGCCGCCATCCGGGACTCTCTCAATGTCGTCGCCGTCAAGACCCTGACGGACATCAAGCCGAAGCTCGGCTTCGAATATGCGCAGAAGCTCGGCATCAATACCCTGGTGGACGGCGAGGAGATCAACGGTGAGATCTTCTCCGACGTGAACCAGACCCTGGCCCTGGGCGGCATCACCTACGGTGTCCGCAACATCGAGCTCAACGCGGCCTTTGCGACGATCGCCAACGGCGGCAAATATATCGTCCCCCGCCTGTATACAAAAGTCGTCGACCAGGAGGGCCGCGTCGTCCTGGACAACACGGATCCCGACAAGGAACGGGTCCTGAAAAAGACCACCTGCTGGCTGCTCACGGATGCCATGAAGGACGTCCTGACCAAGGGCACCGGCACCGTCGCAAACTTCACCAGCACCTCCATCGCCGGCAAGACCGGCACCACCGAGGACAGCAATGACGTGTGGTTTTCCGGGTATTCCCCGAACTACACGGCGACCGTCTGGGCCGGCTATGACAACAATACCAAGCTCTCCAAAGAGGAGGAGTCTCTCGCCATGGTGATCTGGCGCCAGATCATGTCCAATATCGACGCCAACAAAAAATCCGGCGAGATCCTCAAGAAACCGGACGGACTCGAAGACGCTGTCGTCTGTGCCGACTCCGGCCTCCTGGCCGTCAGCGGCTACTGCGACCACGCCTACACGGAGCACTTCGTAAAGGGCACCGCGCCCACCACCTACTGCCCGACCGGCCTCAAGAAAAAACAAAAAGCGGAAGACAAGAAAAGGAAGGATGCGGAGGAAAAAAAGAAACAGGAGGAGGAAGCCGCCAGGAAAAAGTCCGGCGATAACATCAGCAACTCTCCCTCGCGTTCCCTTCGCAGAGACTATGATGAAGACGAGGATGACTGATCAATGATTTTGTGCCGGGGAATGTTCTCCCCGGCACATTTTTTATCCATTTTTCAGTAACTGTTCAGCATCCCCATATTGCAGGTGCTATGCACCTGCAATCCCGGGCTGACAGAGGCACGGGGTGCTGAACAGATACATTTTTTATTCCGGGCGGGCGGCAGTCAGCGCCGCATAAATGCCAAAAACCGCTCCCGCCGCCAGCATCACGATCCCGGCGGCCATCAGGATCGTCGTATAGACGGAGTCGTTTCCTGCGATCTCCAGGATCCCCTTGAGCATGCTCGCCACGGTCACGGAGGCGATCCCGAACCGATAGAGGTCCTTTACCCCCTCCGGCGCCGCGTCTGCAGGCGGCAGAAGCCCCAGCGCGGCCAGGCCAGCGGGCAGGCCTCCCAGGGCCAGCGGCCAGGCAAACAGCCAGGACATGAAGGGCGAATGGATCCCGTGCGAGAACAGGTTGTAGATCAGCGAAAAGACCGCACAGAAAGCGGCGATCCCGATGTACCGGTTCAATATGCGCAGATATTGTCTTTGTCTTTCTCCCAAACCAGGCATTTTTCCGCCTCTCTTTTTTCTCCGAAGGATCCACTTAATAGCCGATGTACACGATATCGCTGATCGTCCGTTCCTGGATCACATCCCCGTAGGTCGTCGGTTTGTTCAGGACTTTTCCGTTGAACCACATGGTGGCGGATCCTCCGCCGTCGAGATTGTAGGCCGTCTCACATCCCAGGTCCTTCATAAGCTGTGCAAGCTCCAGCAGGGTAAGCCCGTAGCTCTCCTTCGTGCGCCCGTCGGAGACCACCATGATATAATGGAGCGGTTCCACGATCCCGATCGCCGCGCGGGGATTGGTGATCTGCGCGCGTTCTACTTCCTCGCCCTCCACGACATAGACTTCCCCGTGGTTGACCAGAGCCGGGCCGAAGGAGAAGATCTGCTGCGCGCCGGCATCCCGCAGCTCCTCCGCCGTCACAGCCGCCTCCTCTATGATCTCAAAGGAGCCGTCCTCCCAGACCACCAGGTCCTCCCCGTAGGGATATTTCGTATTGGAGACGCTCCGGTACAGATACCCGTTTCTGAGTACGTATCCCTTTTCCCGAAATCCGTAATAGTCTCCGTTGATGGCAAAAACCGCCTCATTGCGCTGCGCGATCGCAGAGGTCACCTCCGCCAGATTCCGGCCGAAGGAGTCTCCCGCAAGCCCCGCGTGCAGAAGTGCAGGATCCGAGATCCGGACGTCCGCTATATAGACCGTCGTCCTGTCCTGCACCCTCTCCGTCCGGATCGAGATACTGATCCGGCCGTCCTCATAGCTGTCCTCTGTTATGACCGGGTCATAGTCCACAAAGGGAAGGCCTGAGACAGAATGGTCGGCGCGAACTATATTGCGCGGGATGACAAATGCATCCAGCAGCACAAAAGCGGTATAGAGGATCAGAAAGACAGCAAAGCCGATCCGGATCCGCCTTCTTTTCCGCACATCCGCTTCCGGACGGTTCTCTTCTCTTTTCATATTCCACATTTACCTGTAAAAACTCCCTTCATTCCGTTCCCCGAATCCCGTTCCCCGGTGAGGGGCAGCCACGCTGTCTGCAGTTTTACTTTGAAAATACCCAGCGCTTCTGCACCTGATAATTGACCAGAAAGAGGACCACATCCACCATAAACTTGCCCAGAGCCGCAGGGACACCTGCCAGTGTCAGGCCGGCTACCGCAGAGGCATTGCAGAAGAGATTGGCCAGGAACAGGACCAGGTAACGGACCATCTCGGCCCCGATCCTCCCCTTGCTCTGAAAACTCCATTTCCGGTTGAGCGCAAAATTCACCACACCGGATCCGATCCTGGAGAGGGCCGACGCGGCAGCCGCATCCTCCGCCACGGAGACCCTGTAAGCGGAAAAGGCAGAGCTCCCGAACAGGCGGATCAGCAGGAGAAAAAGGATCCAGTCCACGACAGCACTGGCAGCAGCTGTCAGGAAGAACCGCAGGGGTCTGCGGTAGATCAAAAGAGAATCCCGGACCGGTCTGAAATGGGAGGTCCGGTTCCCCTCCTCATAGACTGTTTCGATCGTGACCTGCCGCAGGTCCGCCTGCCGCACCGCCTTCAGGAGAAACTGCATCTCATATTCATATCTGTCCCCCTCCGTGGCGAGCGCCAGCGGCAGGAGCGCCGCCGGGATCCCCCGGAGGCCTGTCTGCGTATCGATGCAGGCCCTACCGGTCGACAGGCGGAAGACCGCCGCTGTGATCCGGTTGCCCCATCTGCTCCGGAAGGGCACCTCTTTTCCCGAAAAATCCCGGACGCCGAGGACCAGGACCGGTGGTTTTCTCTGCGGAAGGGTCTCCTCCTCCTGCAAAGGCGGTTTTCTCCGCGACAGGCCCTCCTCCTGCACAGATGGTTTTCTCTGCGGAAGGCCTTTCTCCCGCCCGGGGGGCTCTCCGGGTGCCGCATTTTCCTTCTGCAGGACGGCTGCCACCCGAAGGATATCCGCAGGCAGATGCTGCCCGTCTGCATCCGCAGTCACAATATGCACATCCGGCCCGTAAAGACCGACTGCCGCCTGCATCCCTGTGCGGATCGCGGCGCCCTTCCCACGATTTTTTTCATGCCGGACCACATGACAGCCCAGCTTCTGTGCCGCGTCGAACAGATCCCGGTATTCTTCTCCGCTTCCGTCATCCACGACAAAAACCGCCTCGAGCACGGGATCCCTTCCTTTACCCGCTTCATGACGCCGGGCAGCATCGGGATCAGAAAGATCCCGGCTGCACACCAGTGCCTCCAGGAGCTTCAGAATCGTTTTCTCCGGCTGATAGGCCGGAATCAGAAGGATCGTCTTTGCCATTGTGTTCTCCAGAAAACCGCCCGCCGCCTGCTGCAAAGAAGAAGCGGGATATTCTGCGTGAAATCATGATCAGGAAGAAAAAACCGGTTACCGAAAAGAACAAAAGGGCGGAAAATGATCAAACATTTTCCGCCCTTATCGTTTCGTAGCGAGGGGGGGACTCGAACCCTCGACACTGCGGGTATGAACCGCATGCTCTAGCCAGCTGAGCTACCTCGCCATATAGAAGCCGCCATCCGCACAAAACACACTCTGCTCCGCTCTCCGCCGCGCTCTGTGTTCTCTCTGCGTTTGACCAGCTTCTATAGTATACGATTGAGGTTCCTGTTTGTCAATAAAAATTTTTACATATTTTTCAATTTATTATGGTTCTTTTTTCCCGTTTTTTACGCCGCCTGATCCGCCTCCCGGGCATTCCGATAACTCTCGATGCGGACCTGCACGTTCTGCTGAAGGTTGCGGAAGAAGAACTGATAGTCAAAAACATGGTAGCCGCCCTCCGGAAGTCCGGGCACGATCGGCGGATAGTCGGCGTCGTCAATATCCGTTACCTTGAGGACACCGCGGGATTCATCGATGTAGCATCCGCAGAGCTCCGGAACCTCCTGCCGGATCTCCGCGCCGTAGGTGGTAAAACAGGCGCCGAGGTTCAGCGACTTATCCGCAGGCGTCCCGTCGGTCGCCCAGTTCAGGGGGTTGATGGAGAGCGCCTTCTGTCCTGCGGGGTTGATAAAGGTCTCCTCCACCTCCGGTGCCTCGCAGTCAAAGCTGACAACGACCCCGTAATCGTCGGCGGCCTGTGCAGGTCTGATCTGCGGATACGCAGCTGCCATTTCCTCCGTGCAGGCCCATCCGATCGCGTAGACCGCGACCAGCTGGTCATTCAGATCCGCATCTGAGAAGTATTCCTCCAGGAGCCTGTAACACATATCCGCCCCCTGGGAAAAACCTGCCAGAATGATGGGCCTGCCCCGGTTCTCGTTTTCCAGGTACCAGGAGAAGGCGGCGGAAACATCCCTGTAGGCAAATCCCAGATACTGCTCCCAGTCCTCCCTGTTTTCCAGACCGTAGACCTTCATAGCCGCCTGGCGGTAAAAGGGAGCATACATCCTGGTGGAATCTTCGTAAATCCCGCGCTCCATGTTCAGCGCACCGACGAAGCTGGTCTTTGTCTCCTCGTCGTCCAGGGACATATTGTACTCATCCGCCACATCCACGGTCGGACACACCAGGAAGAGATCCACATCCCGGTCCTCTCCTTCTGCAAAGTAGGCCCAGTTCTCCGGGAGGGAGTAGTCGACCGCAGCTGCCGACTCCGGCGCTGCACCCTCAGCCGTCGATGCTGTCGATCCCGGTTCCGGCGCTTCTGCCGTTCCTGCTGTTTCCGCGTCCCCTTCCGTTTTCAGAGCTGCCACCTCCAAAGCTGCTGCCGTTTCGGCAGCCTGCGCCTGCTCCGGCTCCTCCTGCCCCTGCGCGCCTGCTTTTGCATCCACTGTTGTGACCGCTGTCTGCGGCTCCTGCGTCTGCTGCACCGTCTGTCCGCCGCAGGCGGACAGGATACAGGCGGCGATCATACTGATCCATAAGAGGAAACAGGTTCCCGCACGTTTTTTTGCCTTCTTCATGATGCCTCCTTTTATAATGATGATGTAAATACACGATTCCGGTACACCCTTCATGTGCACGATTTCTGTGGACACCGTCCGCACCATCCATTATAGCACAACCGGCGTTCAGCGGCGCGTAGCGCATTGAAATCGCTGAACGCATCGTTACATGGTCACGCCCTCGACAGGGCGTGACCCGTAACCACGTAAGGGCTGTACGCGTTCTTCGAGGGGCGTGCACAGTAACCACATAAAGAGGGCAGGGAAAGCAAACGCTTCCCCTGCCCTGCAGTTTCCGTGTTTTTATTCTTCGGCGCGCAAGACTCGCGAGCGAGTCTTGAATCTCCGGCTGCGAACCCTGATCCCCTGCCCGCGCCATGCGGGCCGGGATGCTGTCCGGGATACTCAGTCCTCGACCTCGCCGTTGTGAACGGCGGCAGCCTGGAGAGTCCGTCCGTCGGTACCGATCTCGATGGTGTCGCCCTCGGAGACCTCGTCCGCCAGGATCAGGCGTGCGCCTGCCGTCTCGACATTTTTCTGAATGTAGCGCTTGAGCGGCCTCGCGCCGTAGGCGGGATCGTAGGCGGCCTCCGCCACAAAGTACTTGGCTTCGTCCGCGAGACGGATCGTGATCCGGCGCTCGGCGAGACGGCGGTTCAGGTCGTCGACGATGAGGTCGATGATTCCCTTAATATCATTTCTGGAGAGAGGATTGAACATGATGGTCTCATCCAGACGGTTCAGGAACTCGGGGCGGAAGGTGTCGCGCAGGAGCTTCTGTACTTTTTCTCTCGTGAAGGAGGAGATCTGCCAGTGGTCCTGTTCCTTCCGGAACTCCTCGGAGAGGGCTTCCGTGTCTACATCTTTGTCCGTAAACCGGATCCTGTCTCCGGAGGTCCCGGCCTTCTCGCGGTTTTCGATATCCGCGAGGATCTCCTGGGCACCGATATTAGAGGTCATGATCAGGATGGTGTTCTTGAAATCCACCGTCCGGCCCTGGGAATCCGTGATCCGGCCGTCGTCCAGGACCTGCAGGAGGACATTGAAGACGTCCGGGTGGGCCTTCTCGATCTCGTCGAAGAGGACGACGGAGTAGGGCTTCCTGCGGACCGCCTCGGTCAGCTGACCGCCCTCCTCATAGCCCACGTATCCGGGCGGCGCTCCGATCAGGCGGGAAACGGAGAATTTCTCCATGTACTCGCTCATATCGATACGTACCATATTTTTTTCATCATCGAAGAGGGCCGCGGCCAAAGCTTTGGCCAGTTCCGTCTTGCCGACGCCGGTGGGCCCCAGGAAGAGGAAAGACCCGATGGGCTTGTCCGGATCCTTGATGCCCGCCTTGCTGCGGATGATGGCCTCGGTGACGCGGGTCACGGCTTCATCCTGGCCGATGACACGGCGGTGGAGCTCATCGCCCAGATGGAGGGTCTTGGATCTCTCGCTCTCGGTCAGCTTGCTGACCGGGATCCCGGTCCAGCGGGAGACGATGCGGCTGATCTCGTTGTCCGTCACGCGGTCGTGGACCAGGTTGTCCTCCCCGCTGTGGGCAGCCTCCTCGCTCTGTGCCAGCTCTTTTTTCAGCTGGGGAAGGCGTCCGTACTGGAGCTCCGCAGCACGGTTGAGGTCGCCGTTCTGCTGGGCGATCTGGATCTCGCTGCTGACCGCATCGATCTCCTCGCGGAGCTTTGACAGGTTGTCGACCCGGCTCTTTTCATTCTCCCACTGCGCCTTTTTCACAGCGAAGGAATCCCTAAGCTCGGCCAGTTCCTTCTGGAGGTCTTCGAGGCGCTCACGGCTGAGCTTATCCTCCTCTTTTTTCAGCGCGGTCTCCTCGATCTCCAGCTGCAGGATCTTGCGCTGCTGCTCGTCCAGCTCGGTGGGCAGGGAGTTCATCTCTGTCTTGATCAGGGCGCAGGCCTCATCGACGAGGTCGATGGCCTTGTCCGGCAGAAACCTGTCGGATATATAGCGGTTCGAGAGCACGGCCGCGCTGACCAGGGCATTGTCCAGGATCTTCACACCGTGATAGACCTCGTAGCGTTCCTTGAGGCCTCGCAGGATCGAGATCGTGTCCTCGACGGTAGGCTCGTCCACCAGGACCGGCTGGAAGCGGCGCTCGAGGGCCGCGTCCTTCTCGAT